>JBIKYI010000260.1:0-4948 GCA_044355355.1 Limnothrix sp.
GAGTTGAATAAGGTGGTAGATTTAATTAATAATCGACCAAGAAAATCGCTTGACTATCGCACTCCGAGTGAAGTATTCTTGCTGTCATCATCAGAACCTGTTGCACTTCAGATTTGAATTGGCGCACTCAAAAGATTTCAGGAGAATTTTGATCAAGAATCTGGGGATTGTATTACTCGTTTATTGACGGCTTTTTATTTTCGGGCGAGCGGTGAAGTTCGAGAAAGTAGCAAAAATTTTGATAAGACTTTTGAATTTACGCACAAAAGTTTTGGGGAATATTTAACGGCTCAACGTATTCTCAGGGAATTGAAAAACATTTATTCAGAATTGCAACGAAATGAGGAAGATTCGGATCAAGGCTGTGATGAAAAGGAAGCGTTAACACGGTGGGCAAAGCTCTGTGGCGCAGCACCAATGGATCAATATATTTTCCGATTTGTGTGCGATGAAATGAAATTGCAAGTAAAGGAAAATGTTGAGCAATGGCAAAAAATGTTGTGTCGTTTGATGGAAGTGATGTTACGGGATGGGCTGCCGATGGAGGAACTTGCGCCAAGACTCAACTTTAAAGAAGAAATGCGCCAAGCGAGAAATGCAGAGGAATCATTATTAGCTGCTCTCAATGCTTGTGCAAGGGTGACAGAAAAAATCTCGGAAATTCATTGGCAAGATACTACGACTTTTGGCACTTGGTTGAAACGAATACAAGGTCAAAGGATGGATTGGTCTAATGTTCTCGCGATGGATTGTCTGAGTTGGCTTAATCTAAATCATTGCGATTTACGTATCAGTGACTTGTATAGAGTGAATCTTGCCAAGGCGAATCTTGTCGGTGCGAATTTTGTATGGGCAAATCTTTTAGGGGCAAATCTTGCAGGGGCGAATCTTGCAAGAGCAATTCTTAGGGAAGCGATTCTTACGGAAGCGAATCTTGAAGAGGCGAATCTTGAACGGGCGATTCTTACGGAAGCGAATCTTGCAAGAACAATTCTTAGGGAAGCTATTCTTACGGAAGCGGATCTTGTAGGAGCGAATCTTATAGGAGCGATTCTTGAAGGGGCGAATCTTATAGGAGCGATTCTTGAAGGGGCGAATCTTGGATGGGCGAATCTTGGATGGGCGGATCTTGAAGGAGCGATTCTTGAAGGAGCAAATCTTGAAGGAGCGATTCTTGTAGGGGTAGATCTTGTAGGAGCAAATGTAAAAAATACAATTTTAGATCAATCTAATTCTGAGACTTGAGTTTCAATACAACGGAAATCATGAATTTAATTACTCCTTTTAAACCCATCCAAAATCCGATGCGTTTCTACGAACGTTTAGCTATCGAAAACTGTTGTCAGCAGTGGCAGATCACTAAATTGGCTGTCTTTGGTTTTGTACTTCGTGATGATTTCAGAGCTGAGCGTGACATCAAATATGGTGTTTTTGCAAAACAACAAGCTAGTCCCGATCTGCCGGAATCGATCTACTAAAGATCGCCCCATTGCTTCCCGACGATACTAGGGCTATCCTTTGCCAGAAGAGTTACTTGAATTGGCGATAAGTGTATGACTTACTCTAAATAGTGATGCAGATTGGCGATCGCCAGATCAGACAATTGTTTGATTAGCCCTATTCCCAAAGCTCTATTTCATCGACTTGATGCAAACCATCGGGAGCATGACAGAGAGAACCCAGCGGAGTGAGCTAGAATGCAGTGTGTTCATTGTCTCATTGTCCGGTTCGTCGGGTTGCGGGGTCTCGCCTTGAAACGATTTGATCAAATAGTACTCGCCTGCCTGTTTCTGTTGGCACTACTGATTGCACTGGTTTGGGGTTTTGGCGATCGCCAACCAATTCGCGTCCAAACCTTTAGCTGGGAAGGCAAACAGATTAGTGTCGAAGACAAAGCCTTTAGCCTATCCCTCAGCCAAGCCATTGACCCGGATTTTGTGGCAGCGAATCTCACCATTGACCCATCCCTGAAGGGCAAACTCAGTTGGGTCGGCAAAAAGTTTTTTTATACCCTCAGCGAACTGCCGATCTATGGTCAAGATTACCAAGTCAAACTGGCACAACCTGAAGAAACAAGCGATACCAAGCAGAAAGCGAAACCCCTGATCGAGCCATTTGTCAGTCGTTTCCAGAGTCGCGATCGCGCCTTTGCCTATATCGGTACGGAGGGCGAGGAGCGGGGGCGTTTAATTCTGTTTAATCTCACCAAACAGCAAAAAAGTATCCTCACCCCGGCGGATATTACAGTACTAAATTTTGAGGCTTATCCTCAGGGCGATCGCCTGCTCTTTGCTGCCATCCCCAGAGCCGCCTTTAATACTGACCTCAAGGCACAACAGCTCTACACCGTCACCACAGGACTCAATTACGAGAAAACCGTCGAAGTCCCCACCACGGGAAAAATTGACCTCATCCTCGATGCCAAGGATTATATTAACGGCGAATTCCAATTGTCGAAAAATGGACAGCGCATCATCATCCAACGCATCAACCGCGAAAATGAACGGGATAAAAGTCTCTGGGTGATCGAAGGGAAATTGGTTGCCCGTGCCCTCGGTATTCCCGCCGATGAATTTTTACTCTCCCCCAATGGTGAGGCGATCGCCATTTCCCAACAAAATAAACTCTCCATCATCCCCCTCGGTAAAAATAGCGGTGCAATCCAAGCCAAGGAAGAATTTTCCCGACTCCTCGCCTTCTCTGAAGACAATAGCCAACAGGTCGCCCTCCAGGAAGCCGATGGGATCCGTTCCCTCCATATCCTCAACTCCGACGGTGGCGATCGCGTCCTCCTCAGAACCCTGACCCCCATTGTCGATTGCCGCTTTGAACCCCGTTACGGCGAAACCCTCTATTGCCTCAAAATTGACCAGAGTGAAAACCTTGGGCAACCCGTCGAGGAACCTTTTCTCAGCGCCATCAACCTCGAAACTGGCGACGAAACCCCCCTCCTCGCCCTCCCTAATTACCGTGATGTGCGCCTCAGTGTTGCCGCTGATGGTTTAGCCCTCCTCTTCGATCAAGTGGTTACTGCCAATCCCCAACCGGATTCTGACCTCTTTACCCAGACAGGGTTAGCGGTAGAAGGTGCAAGGTTATGGTTGCTCACCCTGCCGGAACTGGAGGCGGAACAGAAAATGGAACCGATTCCCCCGGAATCTCTCATGCCCGGTTTTAGTCCCCAATGGATTCCCTAGTGTCAGATATCAGATATCGGGGAGGGTTAGGGATTTACGCTAAGCTCTATAACGACAGTTGTTTTTACGGGTAGCTTTTTATCCTTCTGTTGTTTGTCCCTTAGCTTATTGTTTTTGCCCAGTCAAGATGACTAAGATTGATCGCCTTGCTTTAACGCTTATTTTGCTGTTTAGTCTCATCATTGCCATTGGTGTGGGGGGGGAGCAACTTTGTGGGGTGCAATGTCCGATTAATACGGGGCCTAGGGTGCGAGAGTTTTCTTGGCAGGATAAGGCGATCGGCGGGAGTGATACGGCGTTTATTATGTCTTTCGATCGCCCGATGGATGCCCAGGGGGTCGCGGATAATTTGGTGATTGATCCGCCCCTACCAGGGAAATTTAGTTGGGCGGGTAAGCGTTTGGCTTATACATTGCTGCACCCTGCTCCCTATGGTGAGAGCTACACGATTAATCTCCGGGGGGCACAGGAACGGTTTGCGGCTTTGGGTAAGTTGGGACGCACGATGCAACCTTTTTCGGCGGAGTTTCGCACCCGCGATCGCGCTTTGGCTTATATCGGTACGGATGAGGCGGCGAAAGAGAAGGGTCGCCTGGTGCTCTATAACTGGACAAGGGACGAGAAACGGGTGCTGACACCGCCCAATTTAGTGGTGCTGGATTTTCAGGTGTATCCGAAGGGTGAGGCGATTTTGTTGAGTGCGGTGGATCGCAATCGACCATCGGAAGGGGTACAGGACAGTCAGTTATACCGGGTGGAAACGGGTTTAGGTGATCCGTCGGCAGAGGACAAGTCAGAGGAATTTGTGCCTGCCATTGAGTTGGTTTTGGACAATACGGATTATCAAAATTTACAGTTCCAATTGGCGGCGGATGGTCAGGAGATTGCGGTACAGCGGGTGAATCGTCAGAATCCGGCTGATTTTGGCTTATGGCTCGTGCAACCAGGCAAAGCTCCGCAACCGTTGCAGGTGGCAGGGGGAGATTTTGCGATCGCCCCGGATGGGAAAACCTTAGCGATGCCCCAGGGTAAGGGGGTTGCGATCTATTCCCTGGAGAATGTGCAGGAGGAACCCCTCGATTTTCTACCGCGTTTTGGTCAGGTGGTGACCTTTTCGCCCGATGGGACGGAGGCGGTGATGGTGGATTTCAATAGTGACAACTTGGAACTGCGCTATGTGCGATCGCTCTATCTGGTGGATAACCGCAACCAGGAGAAAAAATTATTGGATACGGATGGATCAATTCTCGACTGTGCCTTTGATCCGACCCAAACGAATTTGTATTGTCTGGTGACGGAGTTATTAAAGGGTGCGGAATATAAAGAACAGCCCTATTTTGTCGAAATCAATCTAGAGTCGGGGCAGGTCAACCGTCTGGCTCAACTGAATCAATTCCAAGATATTAATATCAGCATGGCTCCCGATGGGCTGGGTCTGTTATTTAGCCAAGTGATCACCGATGTCACGGATGACAAAGAACCCTATTTTCGGACAACCTCTGGGGAGGCGATCGCCGGGGGGCAGTTATGGCTACTGGTTCCTGGTGCAACTCCCGACCAGACAAAGCTCGAAGCTCTGCCCTTTGCTGGTGTTTATCCCCGTTGGTTACCTTAGCCATTTGGAAAATTTGCGGATCTGGAGAATTTAGGTGATTGAGAGTTTCAAGAAAGTAATGATAAACGCCAGTTGCGCAGCAAATCAATACTTCCATTCACTCTGAATTTCGCAAACAGTGCCATGGTCAATTCAA
>JBIKYI010000261.1:0-4938 GCA_044355355.1 Limnothrix sp.
AGGAGTTGAATAAGGTGGTAGATTTAATTAATAATCGACCAAGAAAATCGCTTGACTATCGCACTCCGAGTGAAGTATTCTTGCTGTCATCATCAGAACCTGTTGCACTTCATACTTGAATTGGCGTCTTCAAACACAGAATCATCCGCCAAGGGCAATGAAATCGTGAACAAACTACCTTGCTTGACTTTACTATCGATAGTCATTGTTCCACGATAAATTTTCACAATCCGCTCGGCGATCGCCAAACCCAGCCCAGCCCCCTGCTGCTCATACTGCCAGCGATCAAACTGCATATACGCACCAATATTTTGAATTTGCTCCGTCGTCATCCCACGCCCATAGTCCTGCACCTCCAAAACCCAGCGATCGCCCTCCACATAACTCCGCACCAAAATCGTCAAATCCAGCGGCGCAACACCCTCCCCAGGCTGAGAAAACTTACAAGCATTATCCATCAACTCCTGAATCAAAGTAGACAACCACTTCTCCGAAATCGCCACATTCGCCGCACACAAATCAAACTTTAAATTACCATTACGACCATACTGCCGCGCAATCTCCCCCGCCAAAGCCTGAATCACCAGATCACTCTTGCGAGTCGTCCCAAAATACCCCTCATTGAAGTCCCCAGACTGATGTAACACCGCATCAAGCTGCACATAAACCAAAAACTTCTGGATCAACTGATTCAAACGATTCGTCGAAAAACGAATATTTTTAGTAATCTCCTCAATCTCCTCCCGACTCAACGTATCCCAATATTCCCCCAACAACTCCGCCGAAGTTAAGATCCCCTGGAGCGGTGTCCGCAACTCATGGGGCAATGCCATCGTCAAATTCCGGCGCAGATTTTCCAACTTATCAGAATTATGAGCCTGGATATTTTGATAATGTTCCAGTCGGCTATTGATCGCATCCAACAATTCCTGTGTCGTAAAAGGCTTCGTGAGGTAATCATCTGCCCCCCAATTCATCCCCTCCCGTTGCGAAGCTTTCGTCGTCTGGGCTGTCAAAAAAATAAATGGAGTCGTCACCATCTTCAACTTCTGCCGCAATATCTTCAACACAGTGATGCCATCCATCACAGGCATACGCACATCACAAAGGATCAGATCCGGCGGGTTCGTGCGAATAATCTCTAAACCTGTTTCTCCATCATTTGCAGTTAAGACATCAAACCCTTCAGCGATCAGTACATCCTCAATAGTCTCTAAAACGTTAGTTTCATCCTCGATCACTAGAATTTTTTTCACAGAACCACATCCCCAGACAAAGGACGATGATCACACTGCCCTAGACAGAACTGGACATCTGAGCATCCATGCTGTGACTGCGACAATAGTCTAGAAGGAGTCGATAGAATCATTGAGGCGCAAATTTTATACAAAAATATGTACAGAAATATATACAGAAAACGACACAAAAACAGTATTATCTCGTTTCTGTTGCAGAGAATAAACGCTACACCTTAATCGAGATAAAACCGCATAACGGCTGATGTTATCTTTCTAACATAAGGGTAGCAATATATTTTAAATTTAAATATATGAAGAAGATTTAGATTTGTTGTATCTAAATTGGAATAGGCATTTCCTGGCAAAGTAACTGGAGAATAGGATGGGGTGGTGGTTTATCGTGTTGCTTGTGGCTAGTGGTGAAAAATTGGGCAGGGATAGGTGTTGTGAGTCCTATCAGCAAAATTGTCGGTCTAGATGTAGGCAAGATAAAAATAGTCATGGTTTGTTGTTGTTGGGATCAGGCTAGATTATTTCGCTGTTCATTACCTAGATCTGTTATGCAGTGATCCATGGCAGTAACGCAAATTAAATTAGCCTAAAACTCAATGTGATCAACGGGATTAGTCAAAGACATATGGTTGTTTCGGTTATGTCTGGGAATGTCTGATCCCTCTGCACTTCGGCAAGCTCAGTCTTTCACCTTCGGCACCTCCCTTAGAAAGAGAGGCAATGGGTGTCTAATTTTGATGTGGAATGACCATAATCGGAATAACTATAGCTAAAAAAACCGCCAAATGTGTTTGACGGTCAGGGGTTTGCTTGCGTTTGTGTGGATACCTGCAAGCTGGTTGATGTCAGGCTAGGTTTGTTTATTCGTATAGCCAGGGTTTGATGGTGGGTTCCCAGGTGGAGAGTTCTGCGTCGGAGAACCAGAGGGCGATCTCGCTGGCTGCGGTCTCGGGGGCATCGGAGCCATGGATCAGGTTACGACCGATATCAACGCCGTAATCACCACGGATCGTGCCGGGTTCTGCGTCGAGGGGGTTGGTGGCACCGATGAGTTTACGGGCGGAGGCGATCGCCCCTTTGCCTTCCCAAACCATAGCAGCGACGGGAGCGGAAACGATAAAGTCGACGAGGCTACCGAAGAAGGGTCTTTCTTTGTGCACGCCGTAGTGCTGTTCTGCCAATTCACGGGATACGGACACGAGTTTCAGACCGACGAGTTTAAAGCCTTTTGCTTCAAAACGAGAGATAACATCACCGACTAAGCCGCGTTGTACGCCGTCGGGTTTAACCATTACAAAAGTACGTTCCAAGATAATCTCCTTAGGACATAGACGAAAACCACAAGTCAGATTATCACAAGTTTTTGTCGTCGTTACTATTTATGGGGATGATCTGGACGCAATGTGCTTGCTTGGGGTGGGTGATTATTGTTGGGGTTGCACGCGTTTTTCTAGGGCAATAAATTTGGCTTCGAGGGAATCGGTCAGATCGGTTTCGGCTTCGATGTGCCACAGGGAAGCTTCGAGATCGGCGATCGCCGGTTGGATGGCTCCTTCGGTTAATTCTGTTTTGAGACGATGAATTTGTTGGTTGGCGAGGGCGGCACGAATGCGGGTTAGGTAGACTTCTTTCTGGAGTTTGATTTGGGTGACTTTATCTTCGAGATCCCTGAGGTTTTTACGCACGCCTGTAATAAAGGTCTGTTGGGCTTGGGCTTGGTGCTGGAGATTGGTGGCGATGGTTTGATAACTCTGGCTACGGGCGATCGCCTCGGTGGCTAGGCTGTGATCCCCATAGTCGGCAGCCATTTGAGCACGGTTTTGCCAGAGGGTCATAACGCTCTGTATTTCCTGCTGTTGGCGTTCCACTCGCTTCGAACAGGCGATCGCCTGAGCCGCTGCCCGCCGCATTTGGATCAACTGCTTTTCTAAATCCCAGAGAGTCTGCTCCAGAATGATTTCCGGTTCCGTCTCCTCCAGAAATAGTTTCTTGACACCCTGACGAATACCGACCAATGTCCGCCCGAAGAAACCCATATCTCGATCCCCTAATCGCTGTCTCTAACTTAACCCATTTTTTTAGCTCATTAATCTAGTTTGTGACTGTGTTGCTAGAGATCTAGGCGATCGCCCTGGTCGCAAAAACGATGGTTGATTTGAGCCGTTACTGGGCAGGTCTGAGTTGGTGATGATAGATCTCCGCCGCAATCTTGGCATCATTAAACTTTTTCACCAAAGCATCCGCCTGAGCCTGGGAATTCACCTCCGCCATCTGAATCGCTCGTCCGACGGGAAAAGTCCGCACAAAGGCACTCGGCACTGCTTCCCGCGCCTTGCCTAAACTCTTCGGACTTGTATTCTTGAAAATGACATAGAAAAAACCGACCTTGAGACCATCGGGAGTTAACATCGTCGCCGAGTTCTGGGCTTGGGCAGCGGCAATTTGGGGGGTGACGGGGAAGGAGCTAATCGGTTGGGGACGCAAGGATGGGGGCAATAACGCCGAGGCTAAATCATCTCGACCACTGGGGGGCGCTAAAGGATTAGGCACTGCATCCGTTTGGGGTGTTGGGGTTGCCGCTTTTGCTGCCGGAGCCGGGGCGATCGCCTCTTGCTCATTGGGATCCACCACACTTAAATTATCCAGACTCAGATCCACAAACTCTTCCGATGCCAAGTTAACTGTCTTCGGGGCTGGGGAAGGCGCGACAGTCCCCGACTCAACCACCGTCCCATCCGTTGCTGCCACTTCCGGGGCATTCGCATTCGAGCCATTGCCACCCAGCACATTGACCAAAACTGCCACTAGGGCGATCGCCGCCACAGCCACGCCCCCACCGATCAAGAGCAGTCGTTGAGCCGGGCGAATACCCTTACCCTTCGTCTGCGTTGGGTCAGTCTCTAAACTTTTGAGCAACTCCTCCGACGACTCCAGATAATCATTCGGGAGCACTTCCGTCTGATCCAAATTCAACAAATCATCAGATCCTGTACCCTCCCCAGGACGCTGCAACATCTCCAAAACCCGATTCACCTCAGCAGAGTGGGCAGGAGGATTTTCCGGAGTGGGCAGAGAAACCGAAGCAAAAGACTGGAACGCCGTACCTGTATCCGCCTCCGCAGCCACATCCACCGATGCCACAGGAGACGAATCTTCGTTGAGATGCCCTGATAAATGCTCTGAGATAGCCGTTTGAGAAATCTCTCGGCTCGAACCCTCAGCAGCACGGTGGCGGCGATAACGTCTCAGTTCCGCCTCTAAATCCAACTCAAGACTACCCAACGCATTTTGTAAAATCGGCTGAATTGATGTCACTGTTGCAGATCGGCTCATCCGGAGAACTCCTATGGAAACAACGAAATATCTGGACAATAATAATGGGGCGATCGCCCACCTAATCCAGACATATCAGACTAGGCAGGGATTTTTCAAGGATAGCACCGAATATATAAGAATAATTCGAACAGAGGCTTTATACTTTAGTTGTTTCTCGTTACTTTCAAAATAGTTATTGAACCAACATCTGTCACCACAAGCCCTACCAAAGATCTCAGCAACGATATTATTAACAACTTAACAACTCTCACTCAGACGAGACAGAATTCCACTTCATACTCGGGAATCGCCGCCATCCTATTCTCCCCCCTCAAACACATTTTCGAATCCCATGGCAAAAATTTTATTAATT
>JBIKYI010000263.1:0-4937 GCA_044355355.1 Limnothrix sp.
GGGGCGATCGCCGCCCTTGTGACCCCTGATGCCCTCGCGAAATTTCCCGCCACTGAGGGGGAATGTGTGATTACCACGAGTGATCCCGTCCTCGCCTGTGCTGAACTTGCCAATGCTTTTTTCCAATATCCCACCCAATCTCTACAACTGGTTGGTATTACGGGTACGAACGGCAAAACTACCACCAGCCATCTAATCGAGTTTTTCCTGCAACAGGCGGATCATCCCACGGCGCTCATCGGCACGCTCTACACCCGTTGGCAGGGCTATGAAAAAATTGCGACCCATACCACGCCCTTTGCGGTGGATCTCCAGCGGGATTTTGCCTCGGCGATCGCCGCAGGAAATACCCATGCGGTGATGGAAGTCAGTTCCCATGCGCTCCACCAAAAACGTGTGAAATGCTGTCAATTTAATGTGGCAGTCTTTACCAATCTCACCCAGGATCACCTCGATTATCACCAGACGATGGAGGACTATTACCAGGCGAAGGCTCTGCTCTTCAATGACGAATATTGCCAAGAGCGGGCGGTGGTGAATCTGGATAATGACTATGGTGCAAGGCTTGCCCATTCCCTCGGTGATAAATGTTGGGGCTATAGCCTAGAGGATGACACAGCGGCGATTTTTATGGATCGTCTTACCTATACCGCAACGGGTGTCCAGGGTCGGTTAATCACTCCGGCAGGCACAGCGGAATTTTCCTCGCCTTTGGTGGGGCAATTTAACTTGGAAAATGTCATGGCGGCGATCGGTGCTGGCTTGGCGTTGGGGTTAGATCTTGAGCAAATGGTGGCAGTCCTGCCTCAATTTACGGGTGTGCCGGGGCGGATGGAACGGGTACATATCTCTGAACAGCAGGATGTGAGCGTGATTGTGGATTATGCCCACACCCCGGATAGTCTGGAGAATTTACTGAAGGCTTCCCGTCCGTTTATTCCTGGTCGGATGATCTGTGTGTTTGGTTGTGGTGGCGATCGCGATCGCACGAAGCGTCCCTTGATGGGTCAAATCGCGGCAACGAAAGCCGATTGGGCAGTGGTGACCTCGGATAATCCCCGCACCGAAAGTCCGAACCAAATTTTGGCGGATGTGGTGGAAGGCATTCCCGAAAATATTCAGTTTTTAGTGATTCCTGACCGGGCACAGGCGATTCACCAGGCAATTCTGGAGGCGCAACCGGGTGACGGCATTCTCATCGCGGGGAAAGGTCACGAGGATTATCAAATTCTAGGCACGGAAAAAATTCATTTTGATGACCGTGAGGAAGCGAGAAAAGCCCTGGGCGATCGCCTCAAAGCAGTCACCTCCTAATCAGTAATGATCCTAGCATCCAGACCATAGGAACGGAGTGCATAACTAATACTCTCGGCGCTCTCGACGCTGGCATAGCGTCCTGCCTGTACATAGTCCCCATAGCGTGCATCCGCCAGCACTGCATTGGGGGCATATTTTTGCACATATTTAAGGGTGACATCGGGGCGTAAAGGCACTGCCACAATATAGCGGAGTCTTGAATTTCCCCTGGCGACATTGGGTAGATTTGGGGCTGGGGTCGGATTGGGGGTGGGATTCTGGGCGATCGCATACTTTTCCCCCCCCAGAATAGCCTGTTCAAGGGCGGCATTCGTACGAGATCCAACCACACCATCAGGGTTTAACTTTTTCTTGGCTTGAAAATCCTTGACTGCCCGATTCGTTGCATCGTCAAACACCCCTGTAACCGGAATTTGATAACCGATAATGCGTAATTTTTCTTGCAAATATCGGACAGCATTACCCTGATCCCCCAACCTCAAAAGGTTACTGTTTGAATTATTGCTAGTTGAATTATTGCTAGAAATAGTATTTGTGCTGGAGTTGGCGGCAGGTGCAGCAGGTTTGGGGCTAGCCGCGCCCTGTTGTTGGGTGGGATTGCTAGGTTTGGCGGGACTACTAAAACTAGTCAGCGCTTTGCAGGTTTGCTCCCCATAAACACCATCGGGATCAAGTCGGTTACTGGTTTGAAATAGTTTGAGAATTCTTTCGGTTTCGCCACCAAAATCGCCATCAACGCTGAGGCTGTATTTACGGGCAGCGAGGTCAGACTGCAAGGATTTGACGGCATTACCTTGATCGCCCCGTCGTAACAGGGTTCCTGCACAGGTACTTTGGGCGATCGCCGGGGACATGAGTACATCTAACGAAAAAATCTCTAGGGGCATCGTGAGGATTGGACTCAACACTGCCATAAAAACCCCCAGCACATTTGCCACCAAGCGCGGCGATCGCCAGCGAGAAACCGTCCGCACAAACCGCGAAAAATGACGCTGACAGTCAAAAGTGATGGATAGGGAACCAACCTCCGCTTCCCAACATTGCGCTTCTATCAGTCCAAGGGTTTCCATAGCAAAACTTGATTGACAACGAAATTTGATCCCATTGATAGCATGAAATCTCCTTTTAGACTGCATTCTCTCAAATATTTCATGAAAGTCTAAATGCTTCTATGCCATTTTTAACGTCCCGGAGTTGTGCCACAGGTAATTGAATGCAGACGATTAGGACGATTAGAATATTTTTTTTGATTTTTTATAAAACGCGACGAAAGCTTATGCAATAAGTACTTTAAATAATTTGATCATCTTTTTGCTCGCCCTAAAATCACATTGTGATCGCCTCAGAAATACAAATAATATGAATATTATAAATTTGTACTTAGGTTTCAAAATATTGACAAAAAAAGCTGGTCTCTGTATTTTCACCGATGTGCTAAAAATCTGATTATCTATAATTAAATTAGATTTGTACACCAGAAAAGTTCCTGTTACCTTTATGTCTAAGTCTATTGTCGAAATTCAAGGGCAATTGGGAATTTTAGACTCTACCTTTTCGTTACAAAATCTTTTTAATATTCCTGGTGATTGTCCTGTGTATTCTTCGGCGATCGCCCCTGAAACCCAAGGCTATTTAGACGAAGCCATTACCCTAGCCAAGCAGTACCTCCACAATGCCGCCAGTCGCGATGATTTTGATGAACTCTTCAGTACCATCTTTGGCGATCGCTACAACCAGCAACTTGCAGGGAATCTAAGACAAGACTTTATTGACGGCAATATTGATACCCTATTCCAACTCAATAACTTAGCCGATGATATTCTTGGCAGTGCTCAGGGAGCTTTTGCCCAAGAAACAAACACTATTTACCTAGGTGATTCTCTCCTCAATAGTCGCAATGTTGAGCAGATCACCAATGTCTTTCTCGAAGAATTTATCCATGGGATTGATTCTTTAATTAACACCACAGATGCCCAGGGTGATGAAGGTGATATCGGCTCAAGACTTATTCGAGGAGAGGCGATTACCAGCGATGAATTGGCATTATTAAAACAAGAAAATGACCAAGCCACCATATTTTTAAATGGTCAGGCGATCGCCATTGAACAAGCATTACCCACATTAACTTTAAGCATGACCGATGGTACTGCCGCCGAGACAAATACCGGACAACTCGCCAACCCCGGTAATTTTCGCTTTACCCGTACTGGCAGCAGGGCAAAAGCCTTAACCGTTTATTACAACATTGCAGGCACAGCAATTAAAGGCACAGATTACAACAATTTAACAGGTGCTGTTGTTATTCCTATTGGCGCAACATCTGTCAATGTGGCGATCGCACCTATTAACGATGCCGCCTATGAAGGAACAGAAAAAGTTACCTTAAGCCTAAAGACCAATCGTGCTTATACTTTAAATGCAGCAAAGGTCGGAACCATCAAAATTCTTGATAACAACAAGCCGACTTTAACCATCACTGCAAATGATGCAAGTGCGGCAGAAGTCACCGCTGGATTAACTCAAAATCCCGGTCAATTCACTTTAACTCGTAGTGGTAATACTGCTAGTGCATTAACCACTTACTACACAATTGCTGGCACAGCAACTAAAGGCACGGATTACAGTAATTTAACAGGAACAGTTAGCTTTGCAGCAGGGTCAGCTACAGCAAAAATTAATCTAGGCGTGATTGATGACGCAATCTATGAAGATAGTGAGAATGTCATTTTAACATTGAGTGCGAATACCGCCTATAATCTCGGCGCTGCTAATACTGCAACTGTGGCGATCGCTGATAATGATATAGCAGACGATTGGTATAGTCAGAACCTTCAAGACGCTGGAATAATTGCCTTGACACGATCTTTAGCATCTGATGGAAATTTGAGTCGTAACGATATGATTTCTATTTTCCATGATGCAAAAGATGGTAGCATTATTGACTCTTTTGAATTAACTGATTTCCGTACTATTGTTAGTAACGATACTCGTTTCAATATGGCAGACTATGTGAAAGTCTTGTCCAATAAAATCGCGAATGGAAATGTTGCCAATACTAACTCTGAAATTGGAAATTTATATGCAGGTAGTAGTTCGACCCAAATGGAAAGCTTGATTGGCAAATGGTTTTTAGGCACAGATCGCCCAGATTTAACCAGCTCGTCCTATAGTTACCGTTCGGTTAGCGGTTCTCTATTTCAAAATGGCATAAATGCGAATGATATTGATCAAAATGCCTTAGGTGATTGCTACTTTTTAGCTACTTTATCTTCTATTGCTCATGATAAATCGTCTTATATTTCAAATATGTTCATTAACAATGGAGATAACACTTTTACTATTCGTTTCTTCAACAATGGTGTAGCTGATTATGTAACGGTAGACAGTTATTTACCAACTAACTCATCTGGCTATGCCGTTTATGCCGGTTGGGGAGGTGGATCGAATACTTCCTCTAGTAATGAACTTTGGGTTGCTTTAGCTGAAAAAGCGTATGCTCAATTGGCTGAATCTGGGTGGAGTCGTTCTAGTGGTTCTGAAAATGCCTATGAAGATATTGAAGGAGGATGGATGGATAAGGTGATTCAACAAGTGACTGGATTGGCAACAACATCACGCTT
>JBIKYI010000262.1:0-4937 GCA_044355355.1 Limnothrix sp.
TTGACTATCGCACTCCGAGTGAAGTATTCTTGCTGTCATCATCAGAACCTGTTGCACTTCAGATTTGAATTGGCGTTCTGTATATCATTTAAACTCTGCCAATCTTCTCTATTCCAGTTAATCCGGCGCTCATAAAAAATGAGAGCTAACTGATGAGCAATATAATTCTCCCCCGTCTGATACCGCCCATATTCCAACACTACTGCTTGAAACTCAAACCAGCGCGTCCAATCATCATCTAGACTTTCCCCCAACAGCGATCGCCGCACAATCCCCCGCAACTCCAGTTCTACCGCCTCCCCAGTAAGCTCAACCCCAGCCACCGCCTGCACCATCTCAGCATTAAACCGTGACCGAAAAACCGTCGCCGCAAGTAACAATTGCTGCTGTACCAGACTTAACCGCCGAAAACTCGCCTCCAACACCAACGCCATCCCGACATTTTCCTTGTGATGCTGTCCCCGCACCCTTGCACTCGTCAGTAAATCCCGCAAATTTCCCAAGCCCAACCGCTGCAAATAATCCAAATGGGCTTTGTCCCCACATTCCTCCCGCAGCAAATCCGCCACAATCGTCAACAGCAAGGGATACCCATCCAGCAACTCACAAAAACGTTCTAGATCCCCCTGAATCCCCTTTTCCTTGAGTAATTTCGCCCCGTCCTTCTTTGCTAAACCCTTCAGATCCAGCCAGCGATCAAACAAGGGTTCCGCCGGACGTTCCCGCGAAGTCACCAGAATTTTGCTATTTGCGCCGTACTCCCGCCAACTCAGGAAAAAATCCTCCCAAAAGTGAGCCTGCCATTGCCGTTCAGTAGTGAGCAAACTTTCCAAATTATCAACGATCAGCAGAAATTGTCCCTGTCGCAAACATTGCACTAACGCCTGACCTAAAAGCTGTTCCTGTTCCGGTATCGCCTGCCCGAATTTCTCTAGAAGCGATCGCGCAAATTCCCCAAAGGTCGCCCCATTCGTCACATCCGCCCAATAGCGTTTCGTAAAAGGACTCAGATTCACCTCAATTGATTCATAAAGTTTTGCAGCAAGCGTTGATTTCCCCATCCCCCCAATGCCTTCAATGATTAATAAATGCACATTAGAATCACTGAGCCATTTAGCTAATTGATAACATTCTCTCTTTCGACCTTGCCAATCCTTCGTTGTTTTCGCCGGATCACCTGTCCGCAAAATGCCGATGCTGTTACTTTTTCCATTATTTTTAATCGCCTGTAACAGCTCCGGTGAAGGATAGCTAATATTTATCTGATTTTGTATGTCCGTCTTCGTCGAGTGATCGTGATATTCTCCTGCCGCCACACCAGAAATTTCGCCGCCTTGCATCACCCCAATACCCAAATCACTTTGGGACTGTTCAATCTTCGAGGGACTCTGATCCTGCTCTGCTGCCATCATTATCGGGGATTTAGATTAGCCAACTTAATTGTAATTCCTACAAGCAAAGGCGATCGCCAAGCCCGTCAAAGTAATCGCTTCCATTTGTGTTCATTCAACGCAGTCCCCCATTATGAAGCGTATTTGTCAGAGCCGAAATTATTAGCAAATTTTATATCGCCTTAAAACTATATGTATGATTTTATGTATTGACGATAACCTATGGTACTGTTAGACTCATGCTAATCTCAAAAAATCGGGAGAAAACATTTGATTCCTGCAACGCTCCACCAACTTAAAGTGTTTGAAACAACCGCTCGCCATGGGAGTTTTACCAAAGCAGCAGAGGAGCTTTCGATCACTCAACCCACGGTTTCTGGACAAGTAAAACAACTGACCCAAGCCATCGGGATGCCCCTATTCGAGCATATCGGCAGAAAACTATACCTCACGGAAGCAGGAGCAGAGTTACTGGCGACCTGTCAGGGCATTTTCGAGCAGTTGGATAACTTCGAGATGAAGTTAGCGGCGTTGCAGGGGGCGAAACGGGGTCAACTCCGCCTTGGGGTGATTACCACGACGAAGTATTTCGTACCGCGTATTTTGGGAGATTTCTGCCAAGATTACCCCGATATTGATGTATCTTTGCAGGTGATTAACCATCAGCAGCTCCATGACCGGATGGCTGACAATCTGGATGATTTGTACATTCTCAGTAGTTTGCCAGATGACATGGAAATTCATGCGGAGTCGTTTTTAGACAATCCGTTGGTGGTGGTGGCCCGGTCGGATCATCCCTTAGCTCACCATAAAAATATTCCCATTTCAGCCCTGGATGGTGAGGATTTTATTATGCGGGAGCAAGGTTCGGGCACAAGATCGGCGGTGGAAAAGCTCTTTGCGGAACATAATATTTCGGCATCGGTGCGGTTGGAGTTGGGTTCTAATGAGGCGATTAAACAGGCGATCGCCGGGGGGTTGGGCATTTCGGTCTTATCCCGCCATACCCTCATTACGGAACCAGTCAACGGCGAATTAACGGTGTTAGATGTGGTACATTTTCCGATCCAGCGTCATTGGTTCGTTGCCTACCTAGCAGGTAAACAATTGTCAGTGATTGCCCAAGCATTTCTGAAGTTTATGTTGCAATCTACGCATAAAACTTTAAAAAATTCTGGTCGGCGATCGCTTGCATTACAAAACTAAAAAGATAAACCTAGAAATTACATTACTCTAGGCATTCTCTGAAAATGCTTTACTTGTAACTTTGTTGTTTTAACGAGAAAGTTAACTAGTAAAATCTCTTGACAAAAAAGATTAACAAAAGATGGATTGTCGCCCATCTCGACTAATCACTCGATCAGTAAATATTTCGACATCATCCTAACATGAATAGTTTTTTAAGTCAGACGGTCTGGCTTGTTCCCTGCTATACCTTGCTGGGGATGGGTCTTTCGGCACTGTGGATGCCTAGTATTAATCGTAAAACGGGGCCACGCCCTGCGGGTTATCTCAATATTGTTTGCACGGCGATCGCCCTAGTACATAGTTGCTTAGCGTTTCTGGAAACATGGCAACAACCAGCCCAGAAACCATCCTTTTTGTGGTTACAGGCGGCGGATTTAACTCTCACCATTGACCTGAATATTTCTAGTATTACCGTCGGTGCATTAATCCTCATTACGGGGATTAATCTACTGTCGCAAATCTATGCGATCGCCTATCTGGAAATGGATTGGGGTTGGGCAAGATTTTTTGCGACGATGGGTTTATTTGAGGCGGGAATGTGTGCCTTGGTGCTCTGTAATTCCCTCTTTTTTAGTTATGTGATTCTCGAAATTTTAACCCTAGGAACCTATCTCTTGATTGGCTATTGGTTTAACCAGTCATTAGTGGTCACAGGGGCGAGGGATGCCTTTCTAACCAAACGGATTGGGGATTTGTTCCTCTTAATGGGTGTGGTTGCGTTATTGCCTCTAGCAGGTAGTTGGAACTTTGATGAATTAGCCATTTGGGCAAAAACAGCCGAGCTTAACCCCACCATTGCCACGCTCCTTTGTTTAACATTAATTGCGGGACCTTTGGGCAAATGTGCGCAATTTCCTTTACATCTTTGGTTGGATGAGGCGATGGAAAGCCCGATTCCGGCAACCATTGTGCGGAATAGCTTGGTCGTCGGTACGGGCGCTTGGGTGCTGATCAAATTGCAACCGATTTTTGCCCTGTCGGATTTTGCTTCGACTTTTATGATTGCGATTGGGGCAACGACGGCGGTGGGTGCTTCCTTTGTGGCGATCGCCCAAATTGACCTCAAACGTTCCCTGTCCTACTCGGTGAGTGCCTACATGGGGATTGTCTTCATGGCAGTGGGTGCGCAACAGGATGCCACAACCCTCGTTTTACTGCTCACCTATGGCATCGCAATGGCGTTGTTAATTATGGCGATCGGTAGCGTGATTCTCACCAATATCACCCAAGATTTAAGTCAATATGGCGGTCTGTGGTCGCGTCGTCCCATCACAGGTATTTGTTACTTGGTGGGTGCAGCTTCCCTTGTGGCATTGCCTCCCTTCGGCGGTTTCTGGAGTTTGGCACAACTGACCAGTAATTTCTGGAAAACCCATCCCATTGCGGCGGCGGTTTTAATCCTCGTGAATGGTTTAACGGCATTTAGCATCATGCGGGAATTTAGCCTGATTTTCGGTGGCAAACCCAAACCGATGATGGTGCGATCGCCCGAAGGATTATGGGCATTAGTACTGCCGATGGTGATTTTGGCAGGCTTTTCGTTGCACAGTCCCTTGATCCTTGCGACCCTCAACTTTTTACCCGATTGGCAACAGTTAAACCTCCCGGTTGTCTCCCTTTTAGTAGGTTCAACCATCCTCGGCGGTGGACTGGCAAGCTATTTATATTTGTCCCCAAACATTGCCAAACCCCTACATTTTGTACCGGAACCCCTGCGTGACTTCTTTGCGAAGGATTTATACACCGCAGAACTCTACAAAAACACAGTAATTTTAGGCGTTGCTTTTATTGCCAAAGTAATTGATTGGCTAGATCGATATTTTGTTGATGGCATCATTAACCTGCTGGGTCTTGCCACCCTATTCAGTGGTCAAAGTTTGAAATATAACAACTCTGGTCAAAGTCAGTACTATGCCATCTCAATTATTGCTGGAATTTTAATTCTTGTAGGTGTGATTTTTTATCCCTTCCTAGCTCAGTTTAATTTTTAGTTTGCGATAGTTTAAGGCTTTCAAATTTTAAAAATTTCAAACTTGAAAAACTCTGTTTAAATTCTTCATTTTCCATCATTTTTCCATCATTACTGAATCATTATTGCTATGCTGACTTTACTGTTACTTCTACCGCTGCTGGGGATGGGGGCGATCGCCTTATTCCCACGACCCTTGAGCCGCATTGTGACCACGGTATTCACGATCTCCACCCTGGCGATTAGTAGCTGTCTACTGTTTGACTTGGATCTACAAAGCTCTGGGATGCAATATACCGAGTTTCATGCTTGTTTAAGTATTCTGGGCT
>JBIKYI010000264.1:0-4936 GCA_044355355.1 Limnothrix sp.
TGTGCTGACCCTAAGTTTTAAACTCATCCGCAACAGCAAAAAATGGACCTATTCAGGCGGCTACACCGAAGAAAAATTCACCGCCCGTCGCCAGATCCAAGCCAAATGGATTAAAGAAAGCCTGCTCGAACTCGGCCCCACCTTCATCAAAGTCGGACAACTCTTCTCCACCCGCGCCGACCTATTCCCCAGCGAATACGTCGAAGAACTCTCCCAATTACAGGATCGCGTCCCCGCCTTCAGCTTCGAACAAACCAAACAACTCATCGAAAAAGATCTCGGCAAGCCCCTCAACGAACTCTTCCACAGCTTTGACCCCACCCCCCTAGCCGCAGCCAGCCTCGGACAAGTTCACAAAGCCCAACTCCACAGCGGCGAAGAAGTCGTTGTCAAAGTTCAACGCCCCGGACTCAAACAACTCTTCACCATCGACCTCGCCATCCTTAAAAAAATCGCCTGGTACTTCCAAAACCATCCCCGCTGGGGCAAAAACCGTGACTGGCTCGGTATCTACGCCGAATGCTGCCGAATCCTCTGGCAAGAAGTCGATTACCTCCGGGAAGGGCGGAGCGCCGACACCTTTCGCCGTAACTTCCGTGATGCCAGTTGGGTAAAAGTCCCCAAAGTTTACTGGCGTTACGCTTCCCCTAGAGTTTTAACCCTGGAATATCTCCCCGGCATTAAGATCAGCCATTACGAAGCCCTAGAAGCCGCTGGTCTACAACGCAAGGAAATCGCTAAACTGAGTGCCCGTGCCTATTTGCAACAATTATTAAACGACGGTTTTTTCCATGCGGATCCCCACCCCGGCAACCTGGCAGTGAGTCCCGATGGCGCTTTGATCTTCTATGATTTCGGCATGATGGGCGAAATTAAAGCCGATGTGAAAACGGGCTTGATGGATACCATGATGGGTATTACGGAAAAAAATGCGGATCGGGTGGTGAATTCGTTGATAGATCTAGGGGCACTACAAGCCACCGATGACATGGGACCTGTGCGCCGCTCTGTTCAGTTTATGCTGGATAACTTTATGGATAAGCCTTTCGAGGCTCAATCGATTACGGCGATCAGTGATGATTTATATGAGATTGCCTATGATCAGCCCTTCCGTTTTCCTGCCACTTTTACCTTTGTAATGCGGGCTTTTTCTACGATTGAGGGGGTTGGTAAGGGTTTAGATCCTGATTTTAATTTTATGGCGGTGGCTCAACCATTTGCCCTACAAGTCATGAGTGAAAATTTACCGAGTAGCAGTAGTCTCATTGATCAACTGGGTCGTCAGGCGGCGCAATTAAGCACTTCCACCCTGGGTTTGCCGAAACGGATTGAGGAGACGATTGATAAGCTGGATCGGGGTGATATCAGGATTCGGGTGCGGGCACAGGATTCAGATCGTCTCTTGCGTAAGATTAGTGGGATGCAATTGGCAACGAATTATACTTTAATTTTCTGTGCCTTGATTTTGTCTGCTACGCTGTTATTTGTAGGTGGGTCGTCGATTCCGGCGGCTGTGGTTGGTGCGATCGCCCTGGTCCCTGGTTGGATGCTATGGCGACTACTCAAGAAACTCGATCGCTATGATCGAAAATTCTAGGCAAATTCGCTAGACTCATTGCAATATTGATACGTTCAGAATAACGCTTATGAAACGCCATTTTACGGGTCTGACTGATCCGGGGTTGGTGCGCTCCACTAACCAAGATTCTTATTATTTCGACCCTGAGGGACGTTTTTTTATCGTTGCTGATGGCATGGGCGGTCACGCTGGCGGTGAACAGGCTAGTCGCATCGCAGCGGAAACCATTCGAACGTATTTGGACGCTAATTGGAAATCTTCGGAAAAATCGGATGTGTTGCTCAAAACGGTCTTGAAGGAAGCCAATCAGGCGATTTTGCTTGACCAGATTGAACATCCAGAACGGCAGGATATGGGCACAACGGCGGTGATTGTGATGTTCCGCCAAAAGAAGACCTGGTGCGGTCATGTGGGTGATTCGCGGATCTATCGCTTTGATGGCACGGTTTTAGAGCAACTCACTGAGGATCACACTTGGGTGGGTAAGGCGATGAAGTCTGGGGATATTTCCGCTGAACAGGCAAAGGTTCACCCCTGGCGGCACGTGCTCTCCCAATGTTTGGGACGTAAGGATTTGATGCAGATTGATGTGCGTGAAGTAGATCTCCAGGCGGGCGATCGCCTATTGCTCTGTAGCGATGGTCTGACAGAAGAAGTGGATGACCCAGAAATTCAATCTATTTTGAGCAGCTCAGATACCCCGGAGAAGGCAGCAGCAACTCTGGTGCAAGCGGCGAAGGATAATGGCGGTTCAGATAATGTGACGGTGGTTGTGATTGGCTCGGAAGAGGAATAAAACCGAGAAAATCCACTGATCAACATATCGCTTAAACTCCATCAGCAAACTCCCTAAAAAGATCTGATCCAAGTTTCGAATGATGCTGGGTCAGATCTTTTTATTGATGTCTGATATCTGATGTCTAATTGAGAACCCCATGCAACTTGCGCTCAGGCTTAACTGGCAGTCCCGACGAAGTAATTTCTCGTCCCTTTATCGTCCAGGGCTGTCCCTAAACGCTTGAGGGCATGGGCATAGGCGGCAGTACGCATGGAAATGTGCTTCTCCTGGGCGATCGCCCAGACATTTTCCGTCTCACGAATCATTTTTTCCTTGAGCTTTTGATTCACCTCCGCCGCTGTCCAATAAAAGCCATTGCGATTTTGCACCCATTCAAAATGACTGACCGTAACCCCCCCGGCATTTGTGAGAATATCCGGCACAACCATAATGCCGCGCTGATCCAGAATCACATCTGCATCGGAAGTAATCGGTCCATTTGCCACCTCAAAGATCAGTTCCGCCTGAATTTGCGCTGCATTTGCCCCTGTAATCTGATTTTCCAGCGCCGCCGGAATGAGAATATCCACATCAAGGGTTAATAGTTCCTCGTTGGAAATGACCTTATGTTCAACGATATTACAGAGGGTATTTTCACAATAAACTGCCTGAATCCCGCGATTTTCGTTTTTATAATGGCGAATACTGGGAATATCAAGTCCTTGCTCGGCGTAAATCCCTCCCTGGGAGTCACTCACTGCCACCACTCTGTAGCCAATATTGGCAAGTTGCTGGGCGATCTCCGCTCCGGCATTCCCAAAACCCTGGACAGCAACGGTTGTTTTCTCTGGAATCCGTCCCAATTTACCGCAGATCGTATTAATCACATGGAATGCCCCGGTTGCAGTTGCCGCCTCACGACCTTGACTGCCTCCCATGGAGAGTGGTTTACCTGTGACCACCCCCGGCACAATTTTGCGATAGATGATGCTGTAGTGATCCATCATCCAACCCATGATCATCGCGTTGGTATAGACATCCGGTGCGAGGATATCGGTATCCGGCCCAATGGAGTCGGCGATCGCCTCAATATAACCACGACTTAACCGTTCCAACTCCGCCTTAGAGAGCGCTTTAGGGTCAACCGTAATGCCCCCCTTCGCGCCCCCAAACGGCAGATCCAACAATGCACATTTAAACGTCATCCAAAACGCCAGGGATTGCACCTCATCCAAAGAAACATTCGGATGGTAGCGCACACCGCCCTTACCGGGACCACGGGTATCATCGTAGCGCACCCGATAACCGCGAAAAATCTTGAGCGACCCATCATCCATCCGCACCGGGATCGAAACCATCAAACTCGTCTTCGGGTATTTCAAACGCTCAATGGCATCATCAGAAATATTGACATGCTTTAAGGCATTTTCTAGCCGAGTACTCGCATCATCAAGCAGCGTTGCAGACATCTTTACCTTCTCCTAAGCCCACTGATTTTATTTAAACATGGTTCCCATTAATTTCGATAAAAAGTATTAATTGTTACATTTTACTATTGCGAACAACGGAAGATGGAACATCAGTTCCCCTATAGAGCGTCATTTAGTAAAACAGAGCGATAAACTGATATTGATGAGCCGACTGACGTTTTAATGTGATCCTACCTTCGAGTGTTGTATGATTCTTGGCTTTTTGGCAGTTTTATCTGCATCCGTGGCGGCAGGCATGAGAATTGCCCTGCCCCTATTAGTTATTCTGCTGCTCTACAGTGATCAGCTAATCGCCCATCTGCCTTTTTTAAGTTGGTTGCCTCCTCAGGTTTTAATTGCAATTTTGACCACTTGGGCATTATTTGAACTCTTCGGTTCCAAGCAGCTTTTGGGACAACGCATTTTGCAGGTGGTGGAACTGGTATTTAGTCCCCTGGCGGGTTTGGTGCTTAGTTTGACGGTGGCACAGGTTTTAGAACTGGAATTTCGTCCCCTCTGGGTCATCGGTCTACTGGGGGCATTGATCGCCTTTGTCTTTAAGTTGGTGTTAACGGGTTGGTTTTTTCGTCTGCGGGGCTTACCGATTTGGTGGGCATTTGCTGAGGATATTTTGTGTGTAGCGCTGGTTCTATTTGCCTTTCGTTCACCAGAACAGGGCGGCGTGATTGCCATGATTTTGCTCTGGTTAGCGGTGCGCAGTTCTACTGAATGGAAACGTTTTTATGATGAAGGTCGTCCCCAAGCAGCACATCCTGAGCTAGGTGATCAATTAGAAGATCGAGAAGATTTAAATGATCAAGAAGATCAATTGGATAATGATTGATACCTGATAACTGATAACTGTCATGATGATTTCCGTTGATGAAGCCCAGAGTTTAATTTTGGGGGCGATCGCCCCATTAGCCGAGACTGAAAGCGTGACCCTCGATCAGGCACAGGGCAGGGTGTTAGCCGAGACAGTGACGGGCAAGCTTGATATTCCCCACTGGGACAATTCCGCGATGGATGGCTACGCGATTCGGGCGGCGGATTTGCGGGATGAACCTGTTACCCTGGAAATTATTGAGACGATTCCAGCGGGTCAAATGC
>JBIKYI010000265.1:0-4917 GCA_044355355.1 Limnothrix sp.
GACCCGTCCCTGTTGGTCTACCTTGAGGCGAGTCACCTGCCAACCTTTTTTTTCTAAATATTCAGCAGGTTGGGCGACGGCAGGATGTTCCACGCTGGAAATGATCAAATGTTTGGGGCGATCGCCACGATTAGCCACGCCAAAAATAGCGAGATTATCCGCCTCTGTGCCCCCAGCGGTAAAAATGATCGTTTCCGGGTTCTGAGCGCCCACCAACTCCGCTACCTGGAGCCTTGCCATTTCCAGCGCCGTCGCCGAGCGGTTACCCCACTGGTGCAGGCTGGAAGGATTCCCCCATTGCTCTAGACAGAACTGTTGTAGGCGTTCTAGGACGAGGGGGTGGGTCGGTGTGGTGGCGCTGTAATCAAGGTAAATTTGCATCATGCTTGTCGAATTAGGGTTTAGGCGACAAGGGCATTAAACCAATTCGCGCACATCACTCACTTTTCCGGCGATCGCCGCAGCCACCACCATGGCAGGACTCATCAATAACGTGCGTCCCGTAGAGGAACCCTGACGACCTTTAAAGTTACGGTTGGAGGAAGAGGCACTGATTTGATCCCCTTGCAACTTATCGGGATTCATGGCAAGACACATGGAACAGCCTGGTTCACGCCATTCAAAACCCGCTTCTACAAAAATCTTGTCGAGACCTGCCGCCTCCGCTGCCACCTTAACCCGCTCGGAACCCGGTACAACAAAGGCTTTTACCCCAGGGGCAACCTTATGACCCTTGGCATATTTCGCGGCTTCCTGGAGGTCACTCAGACGACCATTGGTACAACTACCGATAAAGCACACATCGATTTTTGTGCCCTTGAGGGGTTGTCCCGGCTGCAATTGCATATATTGATAGGCTTCGGCTGCCAGTACCCGCTCCTCTGCTGGCATACTCTCAGGGGTGGGAATCGGTTCGTCTACGCCAATACCCTGTCCAGGGGTAATGCCCCAAGTGACGGTGGGGGCAATCTTGGCGGCATCGAAGGTCACAATGTCGTCATATTCGGCATCGGTATCACTACGGAGGCTATCCCACCAGGCGATCGCCCGTTCCCAGTCCCCATCCTGCGGCGCAAAATCACGTCCCTTGAGGTAATCATAGGTCACCGGATCCGGATTCACATAGCCACAACGAGCGCCCCCTTCGATCGCCATATTACATACCGTCATGCGCTCTTCCATGGACATTTTCTCAAAGGTCGTCCCGGCATATTCATAGGCATAGCCCACACCGCCCTTCACGCCGAGTTTACGGATAATATGCAAAATCACATCCTTTGCATAGACACCGGGTTGCAGATCGCCATTCACCTCGATTTTACGGACTTTCAATTTCGCGAGGGCAAGGGTCTGGGAGGCCAATACATCACGCACCTGGGATGTACCAATGCCAAAGGCGATCGCCCCAAACGCACCATGGGTCGAAGTATGGGAATCTCCACAGGCAACAGTCATCCCCGGCTGAGTTAAACCCTGTTCCGGTGCAATCACATGGACAATGCCCTGACTGCCAGAGCCGACATTATAAAAACGAATATTGTATTCCTTGGTATTCTTTTCCAGTTCCTGCATCATCTCCTCAGCAAGGGTATCCGCAAAGGGACGCGCCTGATTTTCCGTCGGGACAATGTGATCAACCGTGGCAACAGTGCGCTCTGGATACATCACCTTGAGGTTGCGATCGCGTAGCATAGCAAAGGCTTGGGGACTGGTGACTTCATGGATGAGGTGGAGTCCAATGAATAATTGCGTTTGACCGGAAGGTAACACCTTAACCGTATGCAAGTCCCAAACCTTATCGAAGAGAGTGCCTTTGCTCATGTGACTGAATGACTGAAATAACTTAATTCACGGTCTTCAATCATACAACTTTTCAACTTTTCTCTACGGACTTTCGACGGAGCCTTGATAGATGGGCAGGGTAATGGTGAAGGTGCTGCCCTGCTGGACTGCGGATTGTAAAGAGATTTGACCTTGGTGCGCCTCCACGATCAATCGGGATAGATGCAACCCCAGACCACTGCCGCCGTGATAATGTTTGCCCTGGCGAAACCGTTGAAAAACCTCTTCTTGTTCTTCGGGGGCAATGCCAATGCCACTATCGATGACGCGGATGAGGGCACTGGCGCTATTTTTGGCACGATTCGGACAATGCTCCAATTCCACCTTGACGAACCCCTGATCGGTAAATTTCATGGCATTACTGACAAGATTCATGATCAAACGGTGCAGGGCAAGGCGATCGCCCTCAATCCAGACAGGCTGATCCGGTACAACAGCATGGAGATCGAGATTTTTTTCTAACGCCAAAGCCCGTAACTCTTGGATGACATTATTGACAACAACCTTGAGATCAATTTTATTGAAATAAAAGGTTTTCCGTTCCGATTCGTAGCGATAAACCTCCAAAATATTATTCACCATTTCCAGGAGGTTAGAGTTACTTCGGGACATGGTTTGTAGCACCTCCACCATCGGCTCAGATAACTCCCCTAATGCCCCTTTAAACATCAAATCCAACATCCGATCCGCCGCAATTAAGGGGGTGCGCATATCATGGGTCAGACGTGAAGCAAAGTCCTCTCGCTGTCGGGCGATCGCATTCTTTTCATCTACCGTATGTTTTAAGCGCAGCAATGACCGAACCCGTGACACCAATTCATCAATTTCTACAGGCTTACGAATAAAATCATCCGCCCCAATATCCAACCCCAAAGAAACACTGGGCTGGGCGTGGGCAGTAATTAAAAGAATGGGAATATAGGGTAATGCTTTGTTATTGCGGAGTTGTCTTGTGACCTCAAACCCATCAATATCAGGCATCATGACATCCAACAAAATTAAATGGGGGGGATCTTCCTCCACCAATTGAATAGCGGCTGTGCCATTATTTGCTGTGATTAAGTCGAGATTTTCATTCTCTAAAATACTTTGAATCAGTAGAAGATTGTCAGGAGAATCATCCACAATCAAGACACGATCCAAGATGTTGGTGGAAGACATAGATTACGGTAATGAAAACTTGATTGAGATCAATGAGGCGATACTTTATTTAGTAAAAAACATTTAATCACTGTTGATAACCCTCTTTAGATATATTTCTTAGGTATATTTTCTCTCCATGAACCTTCCTCACTGTAAAGGCAGTCTTTCTTTCTGGCTCTATCTTTATCTTGATTTAATAATAAGAATGTCAAGATCACCCATCTATTGGATATCACTTCAAATGTTAAGATATTCTTCCATAAAAGCTTTAGGATAATTTTATTTTTCTGTTCACAATTTAGATTGATTTGATGTTACTGACTGCTTTATGGCATCGGGGATAATTAATTTTGTGGTGGGATTGTCTTGTACAAAGCCTCGACAATAATCTTGTAAGACCTTGTAAAGAAAACAGAGCATTGTTAGGCGGGTTTTTGGTAATGCCAAAGTTTGACGGTGGTATCCCAGCTGGCACTCAGGAGGTGGTAGGTTTTGGGGAGAAAGGCAACTGACCAGATCCAGCCTTCATGGCCGGTGAGTTCGGCGATCGCCTTACCTGTTTTCATCTGCCAAATTTTGATGGTTTTATCCTGGGAACCCGTGGCGAAGATCTTGCCATCATCACTAAAGGCAATACTATTGACTGCCTGTTCATGGGCAACAAAGGTGCTCAATAATTTTTGATCAGTGAGGGACCAAAATTTAATGATGCCCTCCCCGTCACCGCTGGCAAACCACTTGCCGGAGGGATGAATGGCGATGCTCAGTACTTCGTCACGGTGTCCAGTAAAGACTTTTAAGGGTTCGTTGGTAAAGAGTGACCAGAGGCGAATAGTGTTATCTTTGCTGCCACTCACTAACACCTGCTGTTGGGGGACAATGCCTAAGCTCAGTACCCAATGGTCATGTCCCTTGAGGGTGGCTTCTAGTTGGGAGGTGCGAGGTTGCCAAATCTTAATGGTTTGATCCTGGGAGGCGCTGATGAGGCTACTGCTATTAAAGATCATGGCGCGTACCCCATCCTTATGTCCGGAGAGGGTTTGCTGAATCTGAGTGGTGCGCGGATCCCAAATGAGAATATTTTTATCGTTGCCAGCGGTGACGACGGATGTACCACTGGGGTGAATCGCGACGCATCTTAACCAGGATTCATGTCCGGAGAAGGTGACTACTGCTTCGGGTTGGTTGATTTTCCAAACTTTTGCGGTTTTATCGCCACTTGCGGTCACGAAAAAAGAGCCGTCTGGACTGGGGGCGATCGCCCTAACCCAGGATTGATGACCCTGATAGGTAATGTGACAATGCCAAGAAGAAGTCATGATATACAGTATCGTTACCGAGAGAAGCCAAACATCAGCATAGGTCTTTCTGCTGTCAGTGTAGAGGGTCTCTAAGGAAAAATTGAGGCTGTCCTCACAAAATTAGCCCCCAAGATTTGCCATCTACCAGAATGAACTGTCAAGAATAACTGCAAATTTTGCTACTATGGAAGTCAGGGAAAATGCAAAATTTAATTATCTTTTAATTTATTTGTGGATTGTTAAAGATAAGTAACTTATTCGGGTCAGTAGCATTGACGACTATGGACGCGTTAGTTAGGCATATTTTTTAACCAGCCGAGTAAGCATTATGCCAACGGTAATTTTCAGTAGAAGATTAAGGTTTGTTGATAATATCGAGCCACTCATCGGGAATATCTAATTTCTATACATGTCAATGTCTAAGAGCATGAACCGTCAGGATTCACCATTGCAACAAGCTGTGTTGTTAATGCTGCTTAGATCCTATTGTCAGGCGATCGCCGAACTGGAAGAGCAGGCACTGGACATTGAAAAATTAGAGAGTTTCAAGAAAGTAATGATAAACGCCAGTTGCGCAGCAAATCAATACTTCCATTCACTCTGAATTTCGCAAACAGTGCCATGGTCAAGT
>JBIKYI010000308.1:0-4429 GCA_044355355.1 Limnothrix sp.
CCAAAGGCAGATCATCCCGCACCAGCCGTTCCGCAACCGTTTCCACCCCAGCATTTACAGCATTCAAAGTCACGAGCAGTCCTTCCTAAAATATCAATCCTACCAACACCAGGGAACACCCCGTCAACTCAAAGTCGTCCCAGCAATGTAAGACGACCTTGAAAAATAATTTAATTGTCCCTAAATATCGCCAACCTGAAGATTGTGAATGTGAATTATTACTCGCCCTAAACCCCACAAAAAACGGGATTAGGACTCAGTATTCATCGTAGCTTCAGCATCCGCTTTCACGGGTTTCGGAGTACGATCCGCAAGCAACACATCCTTAATCTCCTTATAAACCTCAACACCATATTGTTCCAACACAACCACAGGCGAATTACGACGGAAATCAACCCGCTTCACCTTCACCTGACCATTGGCAATATAATCACCCACCTGAACATAACGGCTCGCTTCATTAGGAGCCTGCACCAAAATATTTTTAACCCCATTGAGTTCGATGACCCCATTCACCATCGTCTCCTCCGCCAAATCTGCGCGGGGTAATTCCGGCAACACAGGCGAAAAATCTAAAACAGAAGAAGAACTCACCAAAGAAGTACCTTTGCCATTGTTATTGCCATTACTTCCCAAAGTCGGGAGCGTCCCATTGGTATTCCCATTATTCCCTGCATTAACGCTAGGAACCTTGGGTACAGACTGGGTTGGCTCCTTGGGTTCTGGTGGTGGCGGCGGGGCAAATTTCACGCCTGTAGGCTGGAAAGAGAAATCGGCAAACGGATCCGGTCGCCCTTCTTTATTGGCTACGCGTCTTGCCTCAGGATCCGTCGAAGGAATAAACACAGAATCTAAGCCCGTATCCACAAGAATGTCAGATTTACCATCTGGGGGAACTGCTGCTACGGGGGCTGGTGCAGGAGTTTCCCCCGTCGAGGACTGTTCATCTCCGCCGCCGGGTAACAAGGAACAACTGCCCAAGATGGAACTCAGGACGAGACAAGAAAATAGGACAGACAGTTTACGCATAGCGGGAAACCTCGACGTACATCACGAAGAGTGAACTTCTAACAAGATGATAAATGATTTGGCAAGAACAAGGAAATTATGCCCCAAGCCAAGGCTTGAATTTACATTACTTGAATTTAAATTAACTTAATAGTGGGCGTTCATCGTAAAAGAGAAATTTAGATGCATTTACCCGATCATACTCTGATTTTTTGCTGAATCCGCGTTGTTCTGTTGGAATTTTTACGGGAATTTATTGCAAGACTCTGCTGCCCATCGGTTTTCGAGGATTGATTGTTCGGCATATTTTCTCGGTTGTGGCGATCGCCCCACATCCCACCTCTTCCTCTAAATATCAGCGACACCTACATCTCGACGATTATGACGATTATCTAGACTAAAAAGCAAAAAAGAGGAGAGTCTTCCAGCGGAAGTACACCCCTCTCTTGAGAATACTCAATTAAAAATCACATTAAGTGACTCTTAATAAAGCTCTTCCTCTTGGTGAGTCTTAATAACAAGGTCAGACTTAGGATAAGCAACACAAGTCAAAACAAAGCCTTGTTCGATTTGATCATCATCGAGGAAAGACTGATCAGATTGGTCTACTTCACCAGAAATGATTTTACCGGCACAAGTGGAACAAGCACCTGCCTGACAAGAAGCGGGAAGATCAATGCCGCCTTCATCCTGTGCAGTTTCAAGAATATACTTGTCGTCGTCAGCCTGATAGGTAACTTCACCATCGGGGGTGATAAGCGTAACTTTATACTTCTTAGCCATAGGTATTTCCTCAAGTGAACAGAGTGTCTATGTTAAAAATTTCTTTTAGACATTCTAGGGTGAGATTACACCCATGGGGAATGCTACACGAAATTGTTAAATTATTTTTCGATAATAAGGTAAAAAAAACCTCTTTAGTCTCGCATTAAGAATGAAGTTATTGGCGCGACTTAGTATAAGCAAAACTTATGGTATTTTTCGTTAGTCTCTCTGGACAAAAAAAATATGGGCTTCTATCTAGGAAGCCCATAGTCAAATGATTATAAATAGGTTGTGTAACCTAAACTAATGCGATAATTTATTGCTGTTTAATATTAACTATCTTTATCAGTTTGCTATTTTGGTGTTTTGTCCAGTAATCAAGTGCTGTCTTGTACTTAACGATTTGATTAATGTTGATTAATGGCTAGCAGTGAGTTATTAGGAGCCGGAAATTGGTTCTAATACAGTTCTTCTTCTTTGTGGGTAATAATTTCGCAATCTGAGGTAGCGTATGCCATGCAGGTTAGGACATAGCCTGCGGCAACTTGTTCGGGATTGAGGAATTGTTGTTCGCTTTGGTTGACTGTGCCTGATACTAGTTGACCAGCGCAGCTAGAACAGGCTCCGGCACGGCAGGAGTAGGGGAGGTCTAAGCCTTGGTTTTCTGCTTCATCAAGGATATAAACGTTGTCCGGTACTTCTATAGTGTTTTTGCCTTCGGGGGTTTGGAATGTAACTTGATAGGTTGCCATGAATTTTCTGGGATTACGAAACGGGGAATGGTCGGAGATTTACCTGGGCGATCGCCACTGCCTCGACTTATGGAGTGCGATGGGCTTAGGCTAATGTGATGCATTTGAGCTGCGGTTCAATTTATCTTTGGAAGATTGGCAATTGACGCACTCTAATCTGCGCACTTTATACTAACAAAGCTTTTAAGTTCTGGGTACGGTTCTCATTTGTTGGGGAATTTTGGGTGATGGCGGACATTCGGGTCGGGATTGTGGGGACGGGTTACGCGGCGAAACGCAGGGCTGAGGCATTTAAGGCGGATCGGCGATCGCCTGTGGTGGCGGTGACGGGTCATCGGGAGTCCTCACGGACGGAATTTGCAGCGAACTATGGTCTGGAGGCGATCGCCTCTTGGCAGGCATTAGTACGGCGGGATGACCTCGATTTAATCGTGATCTGCAATATTAATCGGGAACATGGGGCGATCGCCAGGGCAGCATTAGAGGCAGATAAACATGTGGTGGTGGAATATCCCCTCGCCTTAGATCCCCAGGAAGGAGCGCAGTTAATTCAGCTTGCCCAGGAGCGCCAAAAATTACTCCATGTGGAGCATATCGAGTTACTGGGATCGTTACACCAAACCATTCGCGAGTATTTACCGCAATTGGGCAGGGTATTCTATGCACAATATATTACCCTCGCCCCCAAACGTCAGCCCTTGCCCCACTGGACTTATCACCATGAAGATTATGGGTTTCCCTTTGTGGCGGCGTTGTCACGGGTCAATCGTCTGCTGGATTTGTTCGGGCAGGTAGTACAGGTGACGGGAACAGCAACCTTTGAAGCCGCATCATTGTCAGGATATTATCAGTCCTGCTTATGTGCGGGGCAATTGCGCTTTGCTAATGGTGTGAATACTCATCTTACTTATGGGAAAGGCTCCTTTGTACAACGAGGCGATCGCCGATTTGTCATCCATGGCGAGGCGGGGGTACTGGAATTTCTGGGCGATCACGGCACATTGACCCAGGGAGAAACGGTTACGCCGATTGAACTGGGCAGTCGCCGAGGCGTATTTAAACAAGATACAACGGCTGTTTTGGATTATCTAACGGAGGGGAAACCGCTATACATTACCGCCGTCCAAAGTTTGTATGCCCTGGAAATCGCTGACCAAATTCGCCGTTCCGCAGAAATGATGGGTTCCTCCAGTTCAGCCCTAGGTTAATCTTTTGTGATCTTTCGCGATGGAAGAATGATGCCCCGATAAAATTAAGTTATCAAGACAAAATCAACGTAACAAGATCAACGTAAATTATTAACCTTTCATCTGGTGGAGCTACTGTCCGTGAGGCTAAATTTTGGATATCAATTGGGTTTAATGGCGACAACCTTCACCCTGGCGATCGCCCTAGTCAGTTGCGGCGACAAGACAGAAAGCCCAACAGCAACAACAGAACCCCCAGCATCGACACCAGCAGTCCAAGGGGAACCCCTCGAAACAACAAAAGAAGCCAAGGCTCTAGAAGCAGGTTCCTACTGTTACCGCACGGAAACGCCCAAAGTTCAGGCGATCGCCGAATTCTTGGTGGAACCCAATGGCAGTGCCACCGGAACCCTGGATGCTACCATCACAGACAAGGCTAACGATTATTTCTCCAGCTACCAACAAAATTTTGCCGGGATGCTAGAGGGTGAGACCTTCGACACTGCCATCACCACAAAGATCGAAGGCGATGTCCAAAATACCCAAGAAGAATGGACATTAAACGCGACCCTCGTCACCAGCGATCGCGATTTAACCCTCAAACGGGTCGATTGCGAAGAAATTATTGCCCTCAAGTCCGCCACCAAAGAAGACCCTAAACCCCCTGCACCAGCCCCAGCAGATCCCAAACCCCAGTCCAATACGCCACCCTCCTCC
>JBIKYI010000030.1:0-11682 GCA_044355355.1 Limnothrix sp.
GTACAGTTTGCCAGTGGCACGACAGAAAAAACCTTGAGTGGCAATTTAAACCCCGGTCAAACCCAGGTTTATCTCCTCAATGCCAAGGAAGGACAGGATATGTTTGTGAAAATTGTCAGCAACACCGGAGCTGCTAATTTTGATGTGGAAGTGGATAATGGCGAGGTCATTGAATCAGAATTAGGGGATTACCTAGATTTCACTTTGCCCTTTAGCGGTCAATACATCATTACCACCAGAGCCACAGCGCCAAATACAAGCTATGACATCACCGTGCGTATTAAATAGGTTGTCACTGCTAATTTAGGTATTACTCAGCAGAGTGATGGTGCATTGGTGATGCAGGCGGCACAGACATTTGAGGGGTGGCTTCCTTCGTTTCCTGTTGCTGGTGGGGTTGGATCAGACCCATATTTTGTTTGCCCAGGGAATAAATGCCCATGGAGACTGCGCCAATGCTCAAAGCGCCCATGGAAACTAAACCGCAGGAGATTACCCCCATTGCCACGACTCCGATGGAGATGATGCCGTGGGTTGCGACACCGATCGCCACAATGCCATGGGCAGAAATCCCGATGGCGATCGTCCCGTGGGCGCTAGTGCCGATGGAGAGAAATTTTGTTTTGGTGAGGGCTTTTTTGGTAAAGCGATGGGCTTCTGGGGAAAGGTTAATCATGCGAATCGCGCTGGACAGATTAGGGAATTACCGCCCAATATAGCCAAGCTAAGACGATTGCGACCATTGCACCGATCAAAGTATTGATAATATTTACAACTTCATTGGTGAGCAGATCGAATTTTTCCTGGATCGTTGCGCCAATCACACTCTCGATATTGGTAGCGATCGCCGCACTGATGGCACACCAAAGAATCCCCCAAGCATCAATCATCCCAACCACATAACCGACTAGGGCGATCGCCAAGGAAGCAACAACCCCAGCAAGGGTTCCTTCAAGACTAATGGCTCCCTCCGTACCAGGCGGCACAGGTCGAAATGTCGTGATTAAAAACGTTCTTTTGCCGTAGGCTTTGCCCACTTCACTGGCACTCGTATCAGATAATTTGGTACTAAAACTGGCGACGTAGCCGAGAACCAGTAAGGATTGCCAAAACTCGTTGACCCCTAAAGAGGCGATCGCACAGAGCGTGCCCACCAGAGCCGAACCCCAAACATTTTCAGGTCCCCGCAACCCCCCACGTCCTTCCGCAATACCCGCCGCTTCTTTTTTCTCCTTGCCAATCTTGGTGACCCCCACCCCCACCAAAAAATAAAACATTACAACCCCATAGCCCTGCCAACCCAGACAGCCCCATACCAAAACCCCCAGTAACCAGGCATGGAGGTAGCCTGCTGGGGTCAATAACTTTTTCGGCGCAAGGAAGGCAATGGCAATTAAAGCTGAATTCAGGGCGATCGCCACCCCCCAAGTACTCTGCAACAAAACTATTAACATTAGTGCATTTAGCCCATACCGCCCCGACCAGAAGGGGGACGTTTCTGACCCATAGTCGAGCTACCACGGGCAGACCGACCAGTTGTCGTTTCACTGCCCCTCGGTGCAGCAGAACCCGGGGAGCGAGGTGGCTTTGCGGTTTGTGTCCGGAAACTAACATTGCCCCCTTCCTCCGATTGACGCAGCACCAACATTGGCGTTGGCTTTGCCTTCTGATCCCATTCCAAAATCGCGACCCTACCCTGCACCGAGGGCTGCCAATGGTCATGACCTTCACCGGGATTCAGAAATGTTTCGAGACAAGTAATAATCTGATCCACCGTACTGCGAGAAGATTGGGTGGGCAATTTTGTCAATTTGACATGTACCCGAAACAACACCCCCTTAGAGCGCTTACCCTGACCATCATCCGTTTCATAGTGAACATCAAACATTTCATCAATTTGACGACCTGAAGAACTGGCAATCCCCACTGTCGCAACATCGGAAGTACTGGGACGTAGAGCCACACTTACAATCTGCTTCACCTTAATTTTCATCTGATTCACGATGGCAGAATGGAACATACCTTCCTCCATGCGCATCCTTAGGTAATCAAGGTTAAAATCCCGGGAATGAACAAGATCGGGGTTTGTCTCCATTTTTTTGATAGTGGTCAGGGCAAGCTTCAGCTTCTTCTTCAGATCACGAACCTTATACTCATCGAGTTTCGCAATTTTTGCCTGCTTTTCGATCAGCATCTTGCCATAGACGAATAGCCCCACCGAACTCAAGAAAAAAAGTAGAGCCAGAATCATCCATAGTTGCGATCCTGCTCCTGCATTTTCCTCTGTGGGAGCAGGGGTCTTTTCTTGGGCGAGAACTGGTTGAATTGTAACCAAAGTTTGGGACATGCGATGGAACCTAGGACTAGGTATTGATGAACTCAGTTAAGTATTTTTAATGGATGCAGAAACAATAATAGACTAACAATTACTGCACTGAAATAAGCGATTAACTCATAGAAATGAAACTAAAGTTAAGAGGTGTTCTTGGTTTGTCTATTTGATTATTCATGAATAATTCATGTTTGATTGAGGGATGACTCGTTTGAATCGTACCTAATTGCGCCAGCGGGCACGGTAGTTACGGGCATCGATATGTCCGAGGTTGGGAAAGTTTTTGTATCGTCCTAAGCCACCTGGCCACCAGGGATCGAGTGTCCAGTAGATTTCGTTACCGGACAGTCCGCTGACGACAAAATCTATGGCATCACCGACAAGATGGCGACTCCGACTTGCTCCGCCCACGGCACGGTTGACTTCGGGGGGACGATACCAACTGGTGATCATCATGGGGCGACCGATGCGATCACGGGCACGTTGGGCAAGGGTAGCAATACGTACCATGGCATCGACGGTGGCTTGGTCGGGGGGCATCCGTTTGCCCCCATGGGTTGCTTCCAGCCAAGTAAAGCTGCCATCCGGAATAATAGACATAGCCAGGTTCGCTTTGACGGTGGCGACTGTCCAACGACTGGGGCGCTGGGGAACGATGATAGTCGTCGGTTGCACGGGTTTAACGGCGGTTTTGGGTTCGATGACGATGTTCTTGAGATCTTCGGTGAGGCTGGCGATCGCCTGTTCCCGATTCGGCAATTCACGCCATAACTGCACCGCCCGAATGATCGCTTCCCGTTGATGTTCCTCATCCTGGAAGGAACCAGGAATCCGTTTCACGAAAGCAATCAATTCCTGATCCAACCGACGTGCCAATTCACGCATTTTAGTCGCGTCACGGCCCGCCGCCTGGAGTTGAGTCGGTTCAATCCCCACACTAGACAACACACTCTCACGGGAATTTAATTTGCGCCAAATCCGTAGCGCCTCCGTGAGGGCATTCCGCTGGGTTCCCTTGCCTTCATAATACTTAGACGCATTATCCACAAAGCGCATTAAAGCGGGATCCAACATCTCCAGATCTTCCTCAGCCAGATCCTCCGTCTCGATCGCCTTAATGGTTTCTTCACGGGATGGCATTTGTCGCCACAATTGCACAAAACGTAGAAGAGCTTCCCGTTGGTGGGGATAGCCACCGTAATTGGGCGAGATGCGTTGAATAAAATGTTTGAGCAGTAGATCTAGTTCTGATTCGTCGATGCTGTCCTTCTGGAGATCCGTCCCGACAACCAGAGATGCAATCACGGCATCATGACTATCTAGCTTGCGCCAAACCCTGACGGTTTCCAACATGGCTTCCCGTTGGTGGGGTAAACCCTTGTAGTGTTGTCCAGCCCGTTCAGCGAACTGCACCAGGGCTTGGTCGAGGTGGGCAAGGTTTTGAGGCAAGGCAGCGCCATTGTAGTCGGTGGCGATATCGGCTTCGTAGGCGACAATAAGGGCATCAAGATCGCTGGCTTCGAGGCGACCGACGTTTTTTTCAGTGGTGTTTGGAAAATAGCCCTTGGCAATGCGTTCAAGAAATTTACGGCTATATCGACCTTTTTCTGCATCCCAAAGATCACTCCCCTGCCAACCCTGGGAGATCAGGTTATCGGTGAGGGCGCGAATGGTGTTGGCGGCGTATTGGGTTTGTTCGCCAAATGTATCGAGGTTAATCGGGATGACTTGGTTCGCGGGGGTAATCCCTAGACCAGTATCGCCATTCGCAAGTTGTGGTGTGCGATGGACGGCGTAGAGTGCCGCAAGGATAGGCTTATGGATACCGACTCGCTCTGATTCTGTGAGGTAGTCGTAGTTTCTTTGCTCGGGATTGAGTTGACTCATGGGAAATTGAGCGTGAGGAAGGGTTTTTAACGAATTACAAGCAAATTTTGTCTTGGCTAGATTCTAGCTTAGTTTGATTTTGTCGATTAGTGCTTGTCGTAGTTCGTAATTCTGGGAAAATAGAAGACTATATTTTTTGTTTTATACATTTTTGGGTCTTTAACTTTTATTGTTTGTCTATTGTTTGGGTGGCGATCGCCCGTTGTGATTTTTTGAATGATTTTTTGAATTGCTGACAGATTTTGACAGATATAGAGGCTGACCAATCCCATCAATTCCTCAGGTCTCAGGCTCTTAGTCCTTGTGTTTTTCCCTTTGTTCAATTTTCACGCTCTGTCATTCAGAGTTAGGTCTATGAAAACTTCTCCTAGTGTATTGCCCGTTGTTACGAATCGTCAGTGGACGGTGACTGACAGTGAGATGTTGTATCAAATTCGTGGCTGGGGAGAGCCTTATTTTGCGATTAATGAACAGGGACATATTCAGGTGATGCCCACGGGGAAAGGGGATCAGGGGGTCGATTTATTTGAGTTGGTGCAATCGCTCCGGTTACGGGAGATCAGTTTTCCCTGTTTGATTCGGTTTCCTGATATTTTGCGCGATCGCATGGTGCGGTTGCATCAGTGTTTTGCCCAGGCGATCGCCCGTTATGGGTATGGGGGGCAGTACCGTGGGGTCTTCCCGGTGAAATGTAATCAAAATCGCCATGTGGTTGAGGATTTGGTGACTTTTGGTCAGCCCTATCATTTTGGTTTAGAGGCGGGATCGAAGCCGGAATTGATCATTGCGATCGCCATGTTGGAGCCTGTGCCGGATCAAGATACCCTGCTGATCTGCAATGGCTATAAGGATCGTCACTACATCGAAACGGCATTGTTGGCGACGCAGTTGGGTCACAAAACGGTGATTGTTGTCGAGCAACCGGAGGAACTGGATCTGACCATCGCTGCCAGTCAGAAACTGGGTATCCGTCCGATTATCGGTGTGCGGGCGAAGTTGGCAAGTCGTGGCATTGGTCGCTGGGGTGGTTCATCGGGCGATCGCGCCAAATTTGGTTTAACCGTGCCGCAAATTCTGCGCATCGTCGATACCCTCAGGGCAGAGGAGATGTTGGATTGCCTGCAACTCTTGCATTACCACATCGGTTCCCAACTCTCATCGATCAGCGTGGTGAAATCCGCCATTCGGGAAGCCTCACAAATTTATGCGGAATTGTCTCTGTCTGGGGCAAATATGCAATTTCTGGATGTGGGCGGCGGTTTAGCGGTGGATTACAGTGGCTCGAAAAACAATTTCCCGGCATCCAAAAACTACAACATGCAAAATTATGCCAATGATATTGTTGCCACCGTTCAGGATACTTGCGATGAAAAAAGTATTGCGCCGCCCATCCTAGTCAGTGAAAGTGGTCGGGCGATCGCCTCCCACCAAGGCATTCTAATTTTCGACATCCTCAGCAGTAGCGAAGTCGATCCCGTCTTGCCCCCCAAACCCGACCATAAAGAACATTTAGTCCTGCGCAACCTGCGGGAAACCTACAGCACCATCACCGCAGAAAATTACCAAGAAAACTATCACGATGCCATCCAGTTTAAGGATGAAGCGGCAACCCTCTTTAACCTCGGTTATCTCAGCCTAAAAGAACGTGCCCATGCCGAGGAAATTTACTGGTCCTGTTGCGAAAAAATCTTTGCCATTGTCAAACACCAGGAAACCATTCCAGAAGATATGGAAGAACTACGGCAAAACATGGCAAGTATTTACTACGGTAATTTGTCTATTTTTCAATCCTTGCCGGACAGTTGGGCGATCGATCAACTCTTTCCCATTATGCCGATCCATCGCCTCACTGAAAAACCCACCCAACGAGGCATTATTGCTGATTTAACCTGCGATAGTGACGGGCGAATTAATCAATTCATTGACCCCCACAACGAAAGCAAAAACCTCCTGGAATTACATACCCTCAACGATAATCCCTATTACATTGGTGTATTTTTAATGGGGGCTTACCAAGAAATTATGGGCAATCTACACAACCTTTTTGGTGATACCCATATTGTCCATGTCCGTTCCCATGGGGATGGCTATCACCTAGAACATTTTGTCCATGGCGATACGGTCAAAGAGGTACTCAGTTATGTGCAATACAGTGCGGAAGATTTATTGGAAACCATGCGTCGTCGCACCGAATTAGCCTTAATTGAAAAGCGTTTAACGATTAAACAATCGCAACTGCTAATGAATCACTATAAAAAGAGTTTAGAGAGTTACACGTATCTCAGTTAATGGCTCATCTTGGGCTTTTAATTGAGCCTTTAAAATGCCATACTCTTTGGCTTCAGCGGTGATTTTTCGGCATAGCTCATCGAGGGGGAGATCATTTTCATCTTCCCCAAAAGGGTTTTCAATTTCGGCGGCGATCGCCTCCACTCCCAACAAGAAAAAGGAGACGAAAATAGTCAACGGAATGATGCCCCAAGTTAACGTGGCAACCAAACCAAAGGGCAGGAAAAAGCAATAGATTAAGATTGATTGCCGTAGAAAAATCGCATAGGCAAAGGGTAAAGGCGTATTCACAATGCGTTCACAGCCCGTAATGCCTGCCGTTAGTGCCGCAAATCTTTCCCGAAATAGTTCTCTGGATTCGACGCTAATACGATGGGCATTAAAATCTTCTAACCAACGCAGAATCAACAACGGCGGATGAACCGATGCTTCTAATTTACTAAATTCCACATGGGTTAATAACGTCTCAAAGTGCTCCGGTTTTAGATCCTGACGCAAATGGGACTTCGTAGCGATCGCCAAAGCCACTAACCAGACCATCGCCTGATGTTGTGGCTGCGTTGAACCTTCCTGAATGATTTTTGCCCCATCCAATTCCCGCAACAGATCACGAATATTCGTGATAATTTCCCCCCAAGCCTTACGTCCTTCCCAAAAGCGTTCATAGGCAGTATTCGTGCGGAACACCAACAATAAACCCAAAATTAAATTAATCGCGACATTATTCACTAAATACTGGCAAAAATCCCAAGGCAGTTGCGGTTGATAACGGTACAAAACCATCACCCCAATTGCCAAAACCCCAAACACAAAAGCACGAGGCAAAACAACAGGAATAATGCCCCCATGGATACTAAAAGACTTAATAAACCAATTAGACTGATCTTGCATAGGAACCAATCAAGAAGTACTGGAGGACAATTCGATCTTGTTTATTTGTTGAGTATTGAGACCTGGGTTTAGACCTTATTCACTTGCTTAATTTGGGAAGATAACAAGCGATCCATCCAAAATTCAAAAAACTGACGGTTTTCCTGTTTCTTATCCATCTCTTCACTATCCAAAGGATTTGGGACTAATCCCATCAACGCCGCACTGGTGACGCAAAACATCGATTTTTGGAAGGTCATACAAATTTTAACGCGAATATCCTGTTCACTCCGCCCCGTCCGCAAATAGTAATCTTTCAAATAATCGGGCAGGAAATGGCGCATATCTTGCATCAAGAGGGTTGGTGGAATGCCAGAACCGCCAATAGGCAAGGGATCGGCGTAGAGTGCCCCATAGGTAAAGGCAGCTTGGTCGGGAGAAATTTGACCCGCTTGGGCGTTATAGGAGATTGTGCCCGCAAAGGGAGTCCCCCGGAAGAAAATCGCTTCAACGTAGGGAACGGCGGTGTCCATCAGAAAGGTTAAGCCCGCCGATTCCGGCATTAACTCAAACCATTCCCCACGAATGTTTACTTTGTAAGTAATGGGCAGAGCAGCATCGGCAACGAGTCCTGCCAAAATATGTTGGGTTACATCGCTCGTGGTTTTAATTTCCCCCCGATCATAGCGATCGCTCAAGGTGAGAAACATATCACTCATCACTCGCCAGAACTGACCTAAACCGCTGTAGTAACACATTTGTCTTGTGTGCTCCAGCAGAAAATTGGGAAATAATTTATTCAAGCCCAAGAGTAAAGGATTATTTTTCCAGCGGGCGGCGATCGCCTTTTGCGCAAGTTCCATAAACTCCGGCGTATCGAGATAAGCATCCAGCCCACCGCCCCCATGCCAGAACATCGCCTTCATACAATATTCCGCATATTCAAAATTAATGCGATCATGCCACCAATATTGGGTCAGGCGCTTAAAATTTACGTCCCCATTAAAATATTTAAAAAACGGAAATAAATTGAGAAATTGGGATTCAGCAATGTAATTTAAGTTATTAGAATAGGCATCCAACACAACCCCATAACTTTTTAAAATGCCGACCACTTCCATCACATTTTGTTCACTGTCATCTAGCATGGGTAAACCATTTTCTAGACGATGGACATAGGTAGCAAGGGGATGCCGCGAAGGCTCTAAAACAGTAGTAACCATAAATATTTTAGGGATTTAATGACTATTTTAATTATTGTTTAAAAACTTAATTCGAAGCTTATTTAAAAATTGGCTGAGAATTTAATTGGGGTTAGTTTAAGGAAATTTCCATGGGGGTTGGCGTGGCGACTAATGCTGCTGTATCCGCTTCACTCCAGCGCACCATCCACTGGGGTTGTAAACCGAAAACAATGAGCATCACTACCAGAATGACCGCTGGAAATTGATCCCGCCAGTCAACTGGTTTCATCTCAGCAAGTTCTGGGGTTAAGCGTCCAAAAAAGACTTTGTTAATCATCAAGAGAAAATACACGGCGGTTAAGCCTGTGCCGATTAGACAAAGCAATGTGGGAATTGGGTAAATGGCAAAACTTCCCCGGAAAATTAAAAATTCAGCGATAAAACCTGCCATGCCCGGTAAGCCTGCGCTTGCCATCACGCCCAAAATCATAAGGCTACCTGTTAGGGGTAAACCTCGTTCTGGATTGAGGAGACCCCGTAAAAAGTCCACATCGCGGCTACCCGTTTGTTTGTAGACAATGCCCACCAAGAGGAAGAGTAGACCGGAGATCAGACCGTGGCTAATCATTTGGATCTCGGCGGCGGCAAGACTGAGGGGGGTAGCGGCGGCAGCGGCAAGGAGGATAAATGCCATGTGGGCGATGGAGGAATAGGCAACAACTTTTTTCATGTCCTTTTGGGCGATCGCACAGGATGCGCCATAGAGGGCACTCACCGCAGCCCAAATCGCCAGCCAAGGTGCAACCACGCCCCAAGCATCAGGAAATAAACCAATCCCAAACCGCAATAAACCATAGGTGCCGAGCTTGAGTAAGACCCCGGCGAGGATTACGGAGACTGGGGTGGAGGCTTCAACGTGGGCATCCGGTAGCCAGGTATGGAAGGGGAAAAAGGGAATTTTAATGCCGAAACCAATCACAATGCCGCCGAGGAGGAGCAACTGGGTAGCCAGGGGTAAAACATTGCTTTGTAGGGCGCTGTAGGCAAAGGTATTGGAGCCGCTGAGGAAAGTTAAACCAAGGAAGGAGGCAAGCAGCAGAATCCCGGAAACGGCTGTGTAGAGGAGGAATTTGATAGCAGCATAGCCCCGGCGTTTGCCGCCCCAGATGGCAATGAGAAAATAGAGGGGAATGATTTCAAGTTCGTAAAAGAAGAAGAAAAGCAGGACATCTTGAGCCAGGAAAGCACCATTAACGCTTGCTTGGAGGAACAGGAACAGGCAGTAAAAAAATTTGGGACGCTGGATATCCTTGTTGCTAATCCAGAGGGCGACGAGGGTAAGAAAGCCATTGAGTACCACGAGGGGTAGGGATAAGCCATCAATGCCGAGGTCATAGTTTAAACCCAGCCATTCGATCCAGGGGATATGTTCGCTGAACTGTAATCCGGCGATCGCCACATCATATTGCAGCATAACCCAAACGCTCCAGCCAAAAACCACGGCAGCACTCACCAGGGAAATGCGGCGGGACAGTTGACCATTCTCCATCTGTGGGATGATCGCCACGAGTAGGGCGGCGATCGCAGGTAGCCAGATTAAGGCACTCAGCATTGTTCTTTCCAAACTCCAAAATTTACGAACAGAAATGACGAACAGATTCTTCTAAACAGATTTTTTTAAAGTGCTTTACCATCACGCGGCAATGGTTAAGCAAATTGCTTTGACCAAAACTCCAAAATGATGGTCCATTGACCCGTAAAAATGAACCAAGCCAAGCCCAGACCAATACCCAAAACAATGGTCATCACATAAAACTGAGACTGACCAGACACGTTATATTTCAGGGCACTCCCACTAAATAAGGTGGCTAAACCCGTTAAATTCACCAGACCATCAACGATGTATCGATCAATCCAAGCCATCAAGCGGGACAAGTGATCCACTGTCCAAACCACTGTGACGGCATAAATGCGATCCATGTAGAAATCGTACGCCAGTAAATCCTGGAAGAAACGGTAATAAAACTGCGTAGAACGGCTCATAGAACGTTTCAGGGGCATGGTCAAGCCGATCGCCAAGCCCATCACCCCTGTGGCAACCAGTAGAGGCATAGACCACACCATAATCATGGGGCGATCGCTATTCATCGCCGTCCAACTAAAAAGCAGTTGCCAACGCTGCAACATGAAAGGAACCAGCAATGTCGTAATCGTACAAGCCACCATCGGCACTGCCATCTGCCACACCACCTCAGGCGATCGCCGCGTTTTTGGTTGAGGATCCCCTAAAAAGACCGAGCGGAACACCCGCGTCAAATTCAGACTCGAACAAAAATTCACCCCCAGCAACAGAAACAATACCCAAACCGGCGTATCCCAAAAGCCATCCACCCAGCGGCGCATCGTCCAGAAAGTCCCAAACGGGAACAAACAAACCAAACCCATCGAACCCACCACAAACGCCGTCGTCGTTGCCGGCATCCGCGACCATAATCCCCCCATCTCCGTAATATTCTGACCATTAGTTGTAAGAATAACACCACCAATGCTCATGAATAACAACGCCTTGGCGATCGCATGGGTCAGCAGCAACAACAGCGCCACATCAATCTGATCAAGACCCACCGCAATAAACACCAAACCCAGATAAGCACTCGTCGAGTGACAGAGCGCCCGCTTAATATCAATCTGCGCCAAAGCAACCAACGAAGCACCGATCGCCGTAATCGTCCCAATAATAATCAAAGCATTCGGAGCCACAGGCGTAATCTTATACACAGGCTCCATCTTCAAGAGCACCAATGCCCCCGCCGACACAACAATCGAATTCCGCAGAATCCCCGCCGGATTCGGCCCCTCCATCGCCTCATCCAACCAAAGATTCAACGGAAACTGCGCACATTTACCAATCGGCCCCGCAATCAACGCCAGACCCAAGAAACTACACTGCAAAGGCGATAAAGGTGGATTCGCAGCCCAGGACTCTAACTCACTAAACGTTAAACCACTACCACAACTCGATAGCGCCACAATCCCCATCAATAAAAGAATGTCACCCACCCTTTTCGTCAAAAACGCATCCCTTGCCGCCGTCACCACCAAAGGCTGCGCATACCAAAA
>JBIKYI010000386.1:0-3779 GCA_044355355.1 Limnothrix sp.
ACCGAGGGAATCACCAATGTAGTCGGCAATGTCCTGGATATCGGGTTCTTGGTAGTAGTGGGCGAGGATAATGGCGTTGAGTTCTTGTTTGAGTTCGGCGATCGCCCCAAAGAGGTCATGGGGAATCGCGGGGGCATCACTGGGACGGGCAGCAGTAAACATGGTGGCAGTAAAAATGAGTGTGTAGGTGGCAGTTAAACGAAAATCAGCGGGGAATAATCCACAAGCATAATCAAAAATAATCAAGCATCATAGTGCTTTCTGGTGAGAGGGAAGGCGGTTTTACAAAACCAGTTGGGCAGCGGGGTTAAAAAATTGCCGATAGATACCCGCCGTCACGAGGGAAGTACTGAGCATATTGGCAGCAGCCAGCATAAAGAGAATCAAAATTTGGTAAGAGGCGGCGTTTAGGGGATTAATGCCCGATAAAACTTGCCCTGAAAAAATGCCGGGTAAACTCACCAAACCCACCACCATCATGACATTAATTGTAGGGATTAGGCTGGCACGGATTGCCTCGCGACGGTAGGGGGCGATCGCCTGTTGGGGCGTGGCTCCAAGACAAAGTTGCGTTTCGATTTCGAGGCGACTGGCACGAATTTGACTACTGAGGCGTTCCCCGGCAAGGGAGGCACTATTCATCGCATTACCCAACATTAAACCCGTCAGCGGAATTAAATATTGTGGGTCATACCAACGCTCCGGCTGAATAATCAGCACCAAAGTATAGAGAATGGGAAACACAGAACCAAAGAAAATCGATCCCCACATCAAGCTAAAACTGGCAGATCCATGGAGTCGCTTTGTCGCCGTGATCGTGGCAATGCTGACCATGCCGACAATAATGCCCAACACAGGTAAGGGATGCGCCAGGGCAAAGACCGCCTCCAGGACATAGCCCACGACAAAAAGCTGTAAAATCGTGCGTCCTGTTGCTAGGATCAGTTGATTTTCGAGGTCTAATTTTTGCCAACGGGACAGGGCGATCGCCAGGGCAATCAACCCAAAAGCCCAACCCAAATCCTGCGGTTCTAGCTGAATGATTTCGTTCATGACGCTTTTTTTTTAAACCCCCGTAACCTATAACAGTTATATTTACGCTTATTTACTGATTATTTACGGCTTCTTTGTCGTTTCCTGACCGTTTACTGACTAATTAACTCTGCTTTATATCTACGTTTATCCTTCCGCACCTGCCACCTATGAGCCAAATTCCCCCCGTTGATCTAGCGCGTCAATACGCCACCATTGCCGAAGAGACCGATGCTGCTGTGCTTGAGATTTTGCACTCCGGTCGCTATATCGGCGGCGCTGCGGTCAGTGATTTTGAAGCTCATTTTGCGGCATATCACCAAACGACCTATGGAGCGGGCTGTAATTCGGGGACAGATGCGTTATTCCTGGCGCTCAAGGCGTTGGGGATTGGAGCAGGGGATGAGGTGATCACTTCTACTTTTACTTTTATTGCCACGGTGGAAGCCATTTGTTTAGTGGGGGCAAAGCCTGTTTTGGTGGATGTGACCCTCGACAGTTTTAACCTTGACCTCGATCAAGTCGCCGCTGCCATTACGCCCCGCACGAAGGCAATTATTCCGGTGCATTTGTTTGGCTGTCCGGTGGATATGTCCCGTCTCCAGGCGATCGCCAGCCAACATCAATTATTCATCGTCGAGGATTGTGCCCAAGCGACCGGGGCAGCCTGGGGTGAGCACAAGGTGGGAGCCTGGGGAGATATCGGCTGTTTTAGCTTTTTCCCGACCAAAAATCTCGGCGGTTGCGGTGATGGGGGGGCGATTACCACCCAGAATCAAGCCCTGTATGACGAATTTACGATGCTGCGGGAACATGGTTCAAAAGTTCGCTATCAGCATGATGTACTGGGGGTAAATAGCCGTCTCGATAGCATTCAAGCGGTTATTCTCGCGGTTAAACTCCGTTACCTAGAACAGTGGAATCAACAACGCCAGGTGATCGCCCAACGCTATCACCAACTCCTGGCAGGTTTAGAGGGCATCACCCTACCCCAAGCTCCCCAAGGCGGAACCCACGTCTGGAACCAATACACCATCCTCGTCGCCGCTGGCAAACGGGACAGCCTCAAGGCACAACTCCAGGAACAGGGCATCAGTTCCATGATTTACTACCCCAAACCCTTGCACCTCCAGCCCGTATTACTCGACTATGGTTACCAGTCCGGGCAATTCCCCGTCGCTGAACAATGTTCCCATCAAGTGCTGTCCCTGCCCATGTTCCCCGACCTGAGCGAAGAGGAGCAGCAACGGGTCGCTGATGCCCTCAAACTTTGTCTCAAGGAATTCTAGCTTGGTGTGTTTTTGGCAAGATTTAGCAACCTATAAGCCCACCATACTTTGGGGGAAGGTCATGGTAAAACAGGTTTCGTGATGTTCCGATTTTGGTAAGGGTTCACTACTCACGGCGATCGTGCCTTCAAGTTGTTCGACTAGGGCTTTGACCAGAGCCAAACCCAAGCCTGTGCCGGGAATCGCTTGATCAGTCACCCCTGACCCCCGACGGAATTTCTCAAAAATATAATCGAGTTCATCAGCAGCAATGCCTGACCCTTCATTGCGTAACCGCAGTTGGATTTGGGCGGGGGATTTGGAAAGGTATTCGACTTCGAGGGTGACGGTGGTGTCTTTGGCGGAATATTTCCCAGCATTGACCAGTAGTTCACTGAGGGCGTTGGTAAGGCTTTCTTCGTCGGTTTCCAGTTGGAGTTTTTGGGCGGTGCTGGCGGGAAAGTATTGGATATCGAGTTGGAGTCCCTTGAGCAGTTGCCAACGTTGGTTAAATTCTGTGCGCAGGGCTTCGAGGATAGGGTTCAGTACGAGACGCTGGGGCTTGAGGGCGAATTGTTCTGACTCGAAATGTTGGAGTTTGAGGAGGTCTTTGATCAGTTTGCTTTCGCGGATTAGTTCTTGGTCGAGGATGTCGAGGTAGGTGGCTTGTTTTTCTGGCGATCGCCCGGGTTGTTTGAGCATTTTTACCGCCAATTTCATTGTGGCAAGGGGCGTATTTAACTCATGGCTCATGGTGCTGAGGAATTCATCCTTGAGGACATTGAGCTGACGGAGTTGCTGGATTTGTTGGCGCATTTTTGCCCCCAATTTTGCCTGGACATCCAGACTCCATTTGAGCTGGGCAGTGCGTTCATCCACCAGGGACTGCACCTGTCTGAGGGATTGTTGGTGGATCATGGCGGTGCTGAGTTTGTGCGCCAGGAATTGGGTGAATTGTTGTTCTTCCACTGACCAGTGACGGGGGGTGGGTTGTGCCCAGATGAGCAGACCGAGCACCATGTTGTTGCTGCCTTCGGAGGTACGTCCACCCATGAGGGGCGCGATCAAAAAGCTTTGGTGCTGGTCTAGACCGGGAAAGGGTTCCCCCTGGCGCTGCTCAATGGTTGAAACTTCGGGGGCGTTAAACCAGGCTTGCTGGCAAATTTCGGTGGTTTTGAGGGGGATTTGTCTGGGGAGTTTGCCGTTTTCGCTGATGAGGGTCATGGTGGCATCGGGGCAACGTTTGAGGTCGTTACGAGCCAGCAGGGGATTGGCATATTTGAACAGTCCGGCGATCGCCTGGTCTACTTCCAGGTATTTGGCAACGGTGGCGATTGCCCGCTTGAGCAATTTTTGGATATTCGTCTCGGTATCCGTTAACTCGTTAATCTGCCGCAATATTTCATTTCTGGTTTGGTATGCCTGATTTTCCCGACGAATTTTGAGGGTTTCATGTGTGAGGGTCAGGGGAGGGATGAT
>JBIKYI010000268.1:0-4830 GCA_044355355.1 Limnothrix sp.
TGTCTGAGATGCTAAAATGGGTGTAACTCATAGGGATTTCTTATTGTTTTGCTTAACATCAGAATATCCTTATAAGTCCCTCTTCAGAAAGACCCTAGGTGTTGCACTTCAAATTTGAATTGGCGATCATAAAACTCTGAAAGCACAGAATTATGACAGGTTGTTATCACTACACCGCTGCCTGCAACAATACGTCGTTTTCCTCTCAAGTTCCCCCCTCGTAGTTGCCTGGTGCGACCCCCTACGGGGAGGTTTTTTATTAAGCTATTCCCCTAATTTTGGCAGAGATGAAAACAAGCTTCTACTAATCGCCCCAGGTCAGGATTTTTCTCATATTGAATCACTTTTGTAAGACCTCCAATTTGTTCCTGAGAACATCAATCATGGTGTGGAAAGTTTGCCAATTTATGCTACAACGACGATGAAATAAAGATAGAGACAACACTTTGAGTTCTGCGTAGTACATTCTCTTATTTGTTTTTCCCGTTTCCTCTCCCTTCTCTAGATTTATGCAAGGGGTCTCAAGAAATATTTGATGAAATTCTGAGCTAAGCGTATATTCACTCAGAATCAAAATGACAATCTTACATAGATTACAGATGCTTTAAGGTCGAGTATCCTACATACTTATGGATGATTTGTCCTTGTGTTTCATCTTTTGTCGCTGGTACACCCATGCCCTACCTCATTCGCACCTCCGGTGATTCCCCTGGTGAGCAACATCAATTGCAAGCTGGTGTGAATTCTTTGGGGCGGGCACTGGGCAATACCTTGGTGATCATCGATGACAGCATTTCCCGTCGCCATGCGGAAATTGAAATTATTTTTGATCATGTCCTTGTGCGGGATCTCAAAAGTCTGAATCATACCTTCATCAATGATCAGCAAATCACCGAACAACGTCTACATAATGGCGATCGCCTCCGCTGTGGCAACGTTGAATTTCGCTTTGTCGATCTGCGTCCCCCCTTACCCAATCCAACTATCCCTCCCAGCAAAACAGAAGACACCAGTTCATTTATCAAGAGCATTAATTCCCGCAACAATAGTGTCGGTATTCGGGAATTGCTCATGCAGGAGGAAGCCCAGGGTAGTGCCTCTGTGCTGCGTCTCCGCCAGGCGACCGATAGCCAACGCGCCCTCGATAAACTCAATATTTTGCTCGAAATTGCCAAAGAATTATCCTCCCCGGATGAGCCAGAACGTTTATTGTTGAAAATTTTAGATCTGCTCTTTCAGGTTATGAGTGTGGATCGTGGGGCAATTCTCTTACAAAATGCGGAGACGCAAACCTTAGAATGTCGGGCGATTAAAGTCCGGGATGGGGTGCAAAATAGTGAGCGTTTTTATAGCACCCAAATTACTGATTATGTATTTAATAAAGGGGAGGGTATTGTTACTTCGGATGCTCGCATGGATCAGCGTTTTAATCGTTCGGAATCGATTTTATTTCAGTCCATTCATGCTTCGATGTGTGTGCCTCTCAAGCCCCGTGAAAAGGTGATGGGGGTACTCTATGTGGATAATTTGAGCCTCACGAATTTGTATAGTGAAGAGGATATGGAGTTTTTGGCTGCCCTTGGTACTCAGGCGGCGATCGCCATCGATAATAATTTGCTATTTAAACAAATCCAAGCGGAAGCACTGATGCGGGATAAATTAGAACGATTTTTCCCCCGTGCGGTCACCCAAAGATTAAAAGAAACGGATCGCCTAGAAATTATCGAGACAGAAATTACGGCTCTTTTTGCGGATATTAGCGATTTTACGCGCATGTCTTCAACGATGGAACCGAGACAAATTATTTTGATGCTCAATGAATATTTTCAGGTGATGGTGGAGGAGATTGTTTTTCAGTATGAAGGCACTTTAGAAAAATATATTGGGGATGCGTTATTTGCCATCTGGGGCGCTCCCTACCGCCGTGCGAATGACCCCCAACTTGCCATTCAAGCTGCCATTGATATGCAGTGGGCAGTGGCAAAACTCAACCGCAAGTGGATTAGTGAAGGGAAAGAACCCATTTCGATTCACATTGGTCTGAATACGGGGGAAGTGGCAACGGGTAATATCGGTTCCCAACGGTTAATTCAATATGCGGCGATCGGCGATGCAACGAATGTCACCAGTCGTATTTGTAATATTGCGAGGGCAGGGGAAATTGTGTTGTCCCAGGCGACCTATGATCGTCTGACGGCGCTGAATTTGCCCTTTGAAACTCTCCCGCCCACACCGATTCGTGGTAAAGATGAGATGATGACGCTCTATCGTTTGCGATGGCGCAATATTCCTTCTAGCAGGACTAGACCCATTTAAAACAAAATAGATCATAGATTAAAACTTCATTTGATTACATGATTACAAATATAGTCATTGGCAATCGCGATAGAACAAAACTCAAACTTTTTAAGCAGAATTAGAAGGATTAACAAGTTTAATCGAAATGACTATATGTGGAAATAATTTGGGATTGCCATAACTTAATTACAGGGGATTTTTGCTTTTATTATTTTTGAAAAATCTTGACCACCAAAGAATCAAACCTGTAGCAATCATCATCAACAAACCAAAAGCATTCAAAAATGGATAAATCCATTCCAGATCTAAATTGCCAAATTTACCACGGTGCATATCTAAGAGCCACCAATAATTATCTGCTTGATCCATAAAAAATGCAATCTGGAATAAAGAGCCTGTAATCAATGTGATCAATAGAGGCAACACTAAAATAGGAGCAAGTTTAAAATGAAGATTGCGAATATGGGCTTGATTAAATCGTTTCATGATTGTTGATCCTAATATTTAATTCTGTAGAAATTTCAAATCTAAGAGAGCAGTCTTGAGTTGATTGGAGACTCTATTAAAATAATAGACGAACTCCCCCAACTAGCGATAAATTACTGGTCTCTTCACCTTCTTTTTGTGCAAGATCAGCCGTTTCAAATAATTTTTGATGCCAATTAATCCCCAAGTAAGGTACGAAATTACGATTAATCTCGTATCGTAATCGTAACCCTAATTCTATATCATTAATCCCGGAACCTACACCAAAGTCGTCTACAGTTTGGATAGCGATATTTGTTTTAAACTCTGGCTGTAGGACTAATTTTTGGGTCAGTAAAAAATCCTGCTCTACGGCAAAACTTGCGGAAATATCTCCTTCATGGCTAACGGAAAGATCTGTATCAATTTCAAAGAGATAGGGTGCTAGACCCTGCAAACCAATTGTCGCAAACGCTCGACCATCGGAATCTTCTGCATCATAAATATGTTCATATTTTGCACCCCATTGAAATTCCCAGAAAGGGGCAATCAAATGACTAGATAATAATTCTAGCTCCATTTCTCCGCTTGATTCATCTAGACCAATTTCTCCTTCCGTATTGACTTGGAAACGTCGATAATCACCCCCTCGCCAAGCTTGCAGATCCCAATTAAATGTTTCTGCATCATCATTCCAACGATATTCTAATTGTTCAACTTTGATGGCTCCAAAGGTTTGATGATCATGGATAGGTTCTCCCCAATCTGCTGGGATGGGTTCTAACTCAACAGATTGGGGGAAATCTTGTGTCGATGGTGCGACATTTTGGGGAGTCTGATTTTCATGGGTAGAGTGATTATGTTGTGTAAGTAAAAAATTCGTTTCAGAGGTTTCTGCTTGCACGGATTGGTTAATTACATTGGAGATGAGTAAACAGCTAAAAATGAGCGATGATTTGAGTAAGGTCTTCATAGAAAGGAATTCTCATAAAAATTTAGGCGCGGTTTTTGACAACGGCAATTGTCCGGAACATACCCATTTCCATGTGATAGAGCAGATGGCAATGAAATGCCCAGCGTCCGGGAGCATCAACGGTGATATCAGTGGATAATTTCTCGGCAGGTTTGACGATGATCGTATGTTTACGGGGTTGATAATCGCCTCCACCATTGACTAATTCCATCCACATACCATGAAGGTGAATCGGGTGTTCCATCATGGTGTCATTGACCATGGTTAAACGTAAACGTTCGCCATAATTGAAAATAATTTCTTTCTGTTCTGAGTATTTTTTTCCATCAAAAGACCACATGTAACGTTCCATATTGCCTGTTAAATGGAGTTCGATTTCTCGGTCTGGTGGACGGCGATCGCCATTTATTTTTAAACTTTTGAGATCGGTATAGACCAAAACACGATGGGTTTCATTTTCTAAACCAATGCCGGGTTCTCCCAAACGATTTTTTACCATCATTGGCACAGCCGCATTGGCAATTCCATGATTATCTGAACCATGGGGAACTGGCGTGGTATCAATGGTCATTTGATGGTTCATTTCTACATGATTCATCGAAGAATGATCCATATTTGGCATTTCTCCGTGGTTCATTGACGAATGATCCATTCCCATATCATCCATTGTGCGGAGGGGACGTTCACGACGGGGTGGAATTTCGGCACTTAAGCCTGTGGCGATCGCCAATGTACCTCTAGCAAAACCACTGCGATCCATGGTTTCCGCAAAAATTGTGTAGGCATCCTGCGTTTTCGGTTCTATGATCACATCGTAGGTTTCCGCCGTGCCAATTCTAAATTCATCGACGGTGACGGGTTGAATATTTTGCCCATCGGCTTGCACCACGGTCATTGCCAAGCCCGGAATACGCACATCAAAGAAGGTCATTGCCGAAGCATTGATAAATCTAAGCCGAATTTTTTCGCCTTTCTTAAACAATGCAGTCCAGTTTTCATCACCTGTTTTTCCGTTCATCAAGTAGGAATAAGTCGCGCCTGTGACATCGGCAATATCGGTGGGATCCATGCGCATTCCTCGCCATTCCCAATCT
>JBIKYI010000009.1:0-15837 GCA_044355355.1 Limnothrix sp.
TTCCCAAAAAATTCCCTTAGTATCAAAAATGCCCGTATCATCGGCAAACATACAGAATAATAGCCGCACCAGATACACTTCTAAATCATGCCCTGTATAACCAATCTCTTTGAGGCGATCGTGCAGCTTACCCATCAATTCTGCCGCTTTAATATTAACAGGATCTTCATCCTTATAAACCCGTTTCTCATATCCCGCCATAAAGCCGAATAGATGCACATGGTTAACAAAATCCTTTAGTTCAAACTCCGTAGTTTCGTCCGTATCTAAATCATAAAGCCTGAATTTCTGAAAATCCGATACTAAAATATATTTCGGTAACTCATGCTCCTTTAAATTTGGAAAATAATCTTTTGCTTGTTGCGTCGCCTTATCTAAGTCTTTGCCCCTAGACTTATGCTCCACCAAAATTGTCCCTTTCCACAACAGATCGATAAATCCCTGTTTATTATCCGCCTTTTTAATTGGTAGCTCAAAACTCCCCACCCGCCGCCGTGAAATGCCAAACACATTAAAAAAGTCATTCCAGAACGATTGCGACTCTGATTTCTCTGAAGTCTCACTTTCCCATTCCTTAGAAAAGGCGATCGCCCTTTGCTTAATCTCATTCCAACTTAGCGGCATATCGACAAATATTAAGACATAACTTTAGTTAATATTTACACTAGCATATGTTTCTTAAAATTGCCTATAATCAACTTGAGCAGAAGAAACAACAGAAAAGAGGCGATCGCCTGCGTTCTTTAATCTCTAGCAAAAAGCAAGAATTTGAAAAATCTTTTACGGTCTAGCATTAACCCACCCTCCCTGAGATTAAATATAATTAACTCAACCCCATAAGTAGGAGTTACCAATGCCGATGATTAGCGAACAATATATTGTTGATGCTCAAGGTCAGCGTTTAAGCGTTGTTTTAGAGTTTGACTATTATCAAAAACTTCTGGCTCGTCTTGAAGAACTAGAAGAGATTTATGCTTTTGATATGGCGGAGGAATCTCAAGATGAATCTATTCCTTTCTCCCAGGCGATCGCCGAGATTAACCAATCACGACCATGAGCTACAGCTTAGAAATATTAAGACGCGCTCAAAAGGAACTGGCTGATCTTCCTCAAGAAATCTATACAAAAATCTGTAATACAGTTCAAGATTTGACTAGAGAGCCTAGACCATTGGGCTGTCTAAAACTCAAAGGTAGAGAGGGTTGGCGAATCAGAGTGGGCAATTATCGTGTGCTGTATAAAATTGACGACCAGCGACAAATAATCACAATTATGCACATCGGTCATCGGCGTGACATATACAATAAATAACCTTGCTTTGCAGGGAGTTCAGCACTTGATGATTGTCGAGAATTCAAGAATCGTTGCGTTTTCACGGGATAGGTATAGTGAACCCTTATAATGACAACCCGTACAGGCTAGATTCATGCGAGTGAAAAGAGATTAGTGGCATCCCAGCGTATTTTAGCGGTCATTAATGGCAAAGGCGGCGTAGGTAAAACCACAACAGCCGTTAACCTTGCGGCGATTTTTGCCGAGGGACAACGGGTTTTATTGGTGGATAGCGATCCCCAGGGTTCCGCTGCTTGGTGGGTTGATCGCAATCCAGAGGAGTGGAACCTGGATGTCCGGCGGGAAACAAAACCGAATCTTTTGCAAAATTTGCGCGACATCGATGGGTACGATCTCATCGTGGTGGATACGCCCCCAGCCCTGCGATCGCAAGCCTTGAAAGCCGTGTTGCAGATTTCTGATTATGTCGTCTTACCCACGCCCCCCGCACCGATGGATTTAAGCGTGTTGATCGAAACGGTACAACGGGCAGTGCAACCGATCGCCGTGAACCATCGCGTCCTACTGACTAAAGTAGATAGCCGCAGTTTACGGGAAAGCATTGATGCCCAAAATACCCTCTTAGAACTAGGCATACCCGTCTGTCACGCCTTTGTGCGCTCCTACAAAGCCCATGAACAAGCCGTCCTCGCAGGCATCCCAATGACACAGATGCATGGTAAAAAGGCTAAGGATGCGGAAACAGACTATCGCCGTGTCGCAGATGAATTGCAACGAGATTGGAAATAAACCACCGGGGGGAATTTATGGCAACCAGCAAGCGAAATTTATCGGATTTATTAAGACAGGAAGCAAAGCAAGATCGGTCAGCAACGGCTCCTGAGGCTGAATCCAGCACAGCAACAGAACAAACGACCGATGATTTAACAGCGGATCTAACAGCAGATTTAACAAAGTTAACGAAAGCCCAATTGTTAAAACACATCGAGCAATTGCAAAGTCAACAAACACTCGCCCCTGTCCCGCCGAACAAGCCAACACAAACTGATGATAGTGCCCTTGTCGCCAAAAATCAGGCATTAACAGAACAGGTGAAGGCGTTAGAAGCAAAAATTGCCGAACAGGAACAGGCGATCGCCAAAGCAGAGGGCACGATCAAAACCTTGAAAGCAGATGCCAGCAAACAGGAAAGCGACAAAGAAAAACTCGAAAGAGCCTTAGGCAAACAACAAACCCTAGTCGATCAACTCCAAGCCCAGATCCAAACCCTCGAAGCCCAACAACAAGCAAAAGCTTCCCAAGAACGCACTATCGAACAGGATAAAGCCCTCGTTCTCGCCAAAATTTCCAGTTACCAGGTGAATCTCCAATTTCCGACCCAACCCACACCCAGCATTTCCCCAGAAGACATCGGTTGGTTCGATTAGTTTTCGACTAATTTCGACGCATAGAGCCTGACATCACTCTCCCACTCACCTCTGATATCTGATGTCCGATATCTGATGACTGACCCTAGGGGAAACCCGCCAATGTTTCATCTACTGGGGCTTGATAGAATAGATTCCAGGATGTTTACGTCAATAATTTTAAAATTATTTTTAGATTGCTCATGTTTAAACGGTTTCTCTACGGGATATTTGCCTGTGTTTTATCCCTCGCCTTAATCTTTGCACCCGCAGATAATGCCTGGGCAGCCCGTAGCGGCGGCAGAGTGGGTGGCGGCTCGTTTCGGAGTGCGCCAAGTCGCAGTTATTCCCCTGCCCCTTCCACAAGAACGGCTCCGGTTGGCGGTGGCTATGGTTATGGCTTTGGGGGCGGTTTTGGTTTTCCTTTCCTCTTGCCTTTCGTCGGTTTCGGTGGTTTTAGTGGCATTTTCGGGCTGTTTATCATGTTGGCGATCGCCGGATTTTTAGTCCGCACCTTCCAGAGCGTCATGGGGGGAGCCAGCACCGATGACAGTGTGGGTTATTCTACCCCCGCCAGTAAACTGTCCGTCGCTAAAGTGCAAGTCGGTTTACTCGCCCAAGCCAGAGACCTCCAAAAAGACCTGAATAAATTAGCCAACAGCGCCGACACCGGAACCACCGCAGGACGCGCCAAAGTTTTACAGGAATCAACCCTGGCTCTCCTCCGTCACCCCGAATATTGGGTATATGGCGCAAGCGAGTCCCTCGAAGCGGGTGTCGATGTGGTCGAGGCAAAATTTAACCAACTCGCCCTCAGCGAACGCAGTAAATTCACCGCCGAAACCCTCAGCAACGTAGACAATGAGCGCAACCAAGCTACCACTTCCAGCGCTATTGATCTCGCCAAAGACAGCACGCCCAACGAGTACATCATGGTCACCATCATTGCCGGAGCCATGGGCAAACTGTCCCTCCCCAAGGTCAATGATGCCCAAACCCTAGAACAGGCAATTCGTCAGATTGGCGCTTTGGGGGGCGATCGCCTACTTGCCCTAGAAATACTCTGGACACCCCAAGCAGACGGCGATACCCTCAGCACCGACGATATTTTGACCTACTACCCAGATATCCAACTCATTTAATCTCTAGAGGGTAGATTCCCCGCCCCTATGGGGCGAAAAAGATATTACCCGAACCGAAGGTTCGAGGTGAAAACGTATTTCATACCCCGTCCGCTTGCGGCGGGGTCACTTGATTTCCCAAATTAATATCTTGGCTGAACATCTCAGCTATTTGAGAACAGAATCACTGTATCAGTTCAAGGGTTAGACGGTGCGGCGATCGCCCTCCTACAAGCCATTTCATTATGAAGAGAAGATGCTGAGAATAGGTTCTGCTGTCGTTGTCCAACCGATAATGCCACCCTGTGCCCGCAACATTTCTAACGTAGACGATTTAAACTCAGGAAAATAGCTCGCTGTACCATCTTCAACCAGCAAACATTCATAACCTCGGTCATTCGCTTCCCGCATTGTTGTCTGCACACAGACTTCCGTCGTCACCCCAGTAATAATTAAATGGGTAATCCCTTTCTGCTGAAGAATCGCCCCAAAATCTGTGCCATAAAAAGCACCTTTGCCCGGTTTTGTGATGACAAATTCCCCCTCTATCGGTTCCAATTCGGGAATAATGCCATTACCTGCTTCCCCTAAAATTAAAATCCGTCCCATGGGACCAACATCACCAATTTTCAGAGAACCTTTGCCACGATTAAGTTTAGAAAGAGGGCAGTCGGATAAATCAGCTTTGTGTCCTTCAATGGTATGAAATACAGGCAAATTAGCCTGACGAAATGCCTCTAATAATTGCTTGATGGTGGGCACAATTCCCCGCAATTGACTGACATCATTTCCCAAGGCATCCCCAAATCCACCTAACTCCAAAAAATCCCGTTGCATATCAATAATAAGCAAGGCAACCTTCTGCAAATCTGGAATTTCATAATCATAGGGTTGAGCAGCAATTAAAACCATCTGAAACCGATCCTGAATAATAAATTGATCACTGATGTCTGATATCTGAAATCTGAATTAATGTCCCGCCATGCGTTTACCAATCTCGAAGATATCTGCTTCGGCGATCGCACTTTCATAGACCAGTTGTCCTTCACTCATCACGAAAATTCGGTCAGATAATTTCATCAATTCATCTAAATCTTCACTCACTAATAAGACCGCAACACCACGATTTCTAGCTTCTACAATCTGATTATGGATAAAATCCACTGCCCCAAAATCTAAACCAAAACAAGGATTCGCGGCAATCAGTAAATTAATCTCGTCAGACGATAATTCTCTGCCCAATACTGCCCGCTGCACATTACCACCAGAAAGATTAGCAATGGGGGTTTCTGGAGAGGGTGTTTTCACAGAAAAAGTACTAATCAAACCCTGAGCCGCTGTGCGAATTGCCTTCAGCATCAACAAGAAACTCCATTTAGCTTGGGGAGGTCGATCAAAGGTACGTAATGCCATATTCTCTGCCACACTCATCCCCGGCACACAGGCATTTTTGAGGGGTTCTTCTGGCAAGGCAAAAACTTTATGGCGGAACATTTCTTGGCGCGTTGCCCGATAGATTTCTCCATTAATCAAGACTTCACCACTTTCTGGTAAACGTTGACCCGACAACACTTCAACTAATTCTCGCTGACCATTGCCACTCACTCCCGCAATCCCAACAATTTCGCCTTTATGTACTGTTAAATTAATGTTTTCAATGGCAGGTAAACCATTATCTTTATTCGCATTAACATCTTTAACCTGTAAAACCGCCTCAAGTTCTGGATGGATCGTTTTTTCTACTTCTGCCGCTTCCTTTTGTTCCCCCATCATCATCTGACTCATATCGGCGATCGTCAGATCATTCACAAACCCAGTCCCTGCTAATTTGCCTTTACGGAGCACTGTAATTTCATCGGCAAATTTAAGAATCTCACGAAATTTATGACTGATCATCAAGACACTTAAATATCCCGTTGTGACTTCTTCTCTGAGTAGTCCTAATACTTCATCTGCTTCTTGGGGTGTTAATACAGATGTGGGTTCATCTAAAATCAAAATTTGACTTTTAAGATATAGCTGTTTAAGGATTTCCAGTTTTTGCTTCTGTCCAGCAGCTAATTGGGCAATGGGCACATTTAAGGGCACACGAAAAGGCGATTTCTCCATGAAGTCTTCTAACTCTTGCCATTCCTGTTTCCAGTTAATGAGATTAGGACTGTCATAGCGAGACAAAACCAAATTTTCGGCGACCGTCATAGCAGGGACAGAAGTGAAGTGCTGGTACACCATGCCAATCCCATAATGGTGGGCATCGCGGGGATTATTGATCGGTCGCGTCTGTTGATCAATTAAGATTTCTCCATAGGTTGGACAGTAGAAGCCCATGATGCATTTGACCAATGTACTTTTTCCTGCACCATTCTCTCCCAATAAAGCATGAAATGTACCGGGTTTAAGATGCAAAGAAACATTATCTAAGGCAATTAATTCATCAAAATGTTTCGACATGCCGATAACTTGTAAGTCTGATGGCGTGTTAGCTTTGACTTGGTTTTCTACTGTTGTCGTATCCATTGGGTTGTACCTTTAAGATCTCTGAATCTTGACAAGAAATATATAAGAATTTCCGTATCGCGAATCACATTAATGATAAAAAAAATATCAAATAATGTTTGGTTGAAAATGAGTTTGAAGTTGGTGTTTTAATTGGGTTTTAAATTAGTCAGAAATCGCTTTAATTAAGGCTTCAGAATCTGCAACAGCACCAAATACACCACCCTGCATTTTAATCATGCTTAAAGCGGCTAAATGATTGTTGTAGTCTGTCGCGGCAGTGCAGTCGGAAAGGAGTAGGCATTCATAGCCCCGATCGTTAGCATCCCGCATTGTTGTGTGTACGCAAACGTCAGTGGTAATGCCTGTGAGAATAATATTTTGAATATTCTTTGATTTGAGAATTAGGTCTAAATCTGTGGCATAAAAAGAGCCTTTTCCGGGTTTATCGATAATGCTTTCTCCTGGCAATGGAGCTAGTTCTGGGATAATTTCCCAACCTTTTTCGCCTCGGACTAAAACCCTGCCACAGGGGCCTGGATCGCCAATGCCTGCGCCAATGCGTCGGCTACGCCATTGTTTGTTGGCGGGGAGATCAGCCAGGTCGGGACGATGACCTTCTCTTGTGTGAATGATGTGAAAACCTTTAGAGCGCATGACTGCTAAAAGTTTTTTGAGGGGTTCAATGGGGGCACGGGTAAGGGACAAATCGTAGCCCATTTTATCGACATAACCACCGACACCACAAAAATCGGTTTGCATATCAATAATGATTAAAACGGTATTTTCTGGGCGTAAATCACCGTTATAGGGATAGGGATAGGGTTCTGATTCAAGAAAGCATGTCATTGATGGTTTTCCTCCGATTAAAAAGTTTTTGATTCAAAACATTGTTGATTAAAAAATTGTGGCGAAAAATAAAATTTAGTTGGGGTTTAAAGTTTTAAGGTAGTTACGCCACCCACCATATTCAGTAATCTCTTTGCCGCTTTCACAACAAATTAATTCGCCGAGTACACCGAGTACTGTTTCGCCACTACTTAAAGGAACTTTACCGATACATAAACCGGGTGGTTCTTTGGTTAAAATGATGCCGAGATTTTCAACGGGGACAGCCCATATTTCAACGGCAATGGATGTTCCTCCTTCGGTCACTCTGAGCATGGCTGGATGGCGATCGCCAATCGAGAATAAGCGGTAAATGGGTTCTGTTGCTGCCTCTTCAATAAAGCTAGCATCGGCATCTCGCATAATTTTATTGTCAGCAAAACCTCGCATTAATCCTCCATTTACTGCTAATTTTAGGGTTTCATTCATGGCATAAACTATTATATTTGATGATCTTTATTGCGATAATTAGGTATTACGAAAAAGTTTTAATTAAGTGTTTTGATGTAATTTCGCCAACCACCATACTCTGTTATTTCTTGACCTGCATCACAACAAATAGATTCGCCGAGCACACCTAAAACTGTTTCTCCGTCAGTAAGTTTGATTTTGCCAATGGCTAATCCTGCTGGTTCTTGGGTAAGAATTTTTGCTAAACCAGCTAATGGCACTGACCAAACTTCAACAGTAACGGTCACTCCTCCTTCTGGAACTCTTAACATTGCTGGATGAATATCATTAATAGAAAAGAGTTTGTAAGCAGCTTCCGTTTGGGTTTCTTCCTCAAAGGTTGCACCTACATTGATCAAATTTAGATTTAGTTCTAGTCCTCTCATCAAAGTTCCATTGACTGCCAGTTTTAAGGTCTTTTTCATCTGTTAAAATGGTCTGGATAAATGCTCCAAAACTTTGAAAATTGTCAAATAATTTTAGGGAAAAATTACCTTAATTATTGCTGCCTAAAGCACCTGGTGCACCCGATAAAGTGCGTTTAGGGGAGCAGGTGATAATCATAATCAATAGAGTTAAAACATAGGGCGATGCATTCCAAAGATAGTAATAAGAATCAATGCCAACGGCTTGTAAGGCTGGTCCGATCGCCTGTGCTCCACCAAATAATAAGGAGGCATAAAGACATTGAATGGGGTTCCATTTGGCGAAAATTACCAATGCCACTGCCATTAATCCTTGACCACTGGAAATGCCTTCATTCCAGCTACCGGGGTAATAGAGAGATAAATAAGCTCCGCCAATACCTGCGAGGAAACTACCCGCCACAATACTGAGCATTCGGACTTTAAAAATTGACACTCCCATTGCTTTTGCGGCATCGGGACTATCACCAACTGCCCTGACTAATAAACCCCAACGGGTTGCCCGAAAAAACCACTGCATTAAAGGGGCGATCGCCACGCCAATAAAGAATAAAGGACAGATAGTTAAAGCGGATTGAAGAGGTGCTAAATCACTCCAGTTACCAAAGGGGATTCCGGGTAAATTGGGCGCGGAAGGTTGGATAAATGGTTTACCTAAAAAGAAGGCAATGCCACTACCAAAAATAATCATGGCAATGCCCACAGCAATATCATTAACCTTCGGTTGTTGGCATAACCAAGCATGAATTAAACCTAAAAACATGCCAGCAAGACCCGCAACTAAAACCCCTAACCAAGGTGATCCTGTTAAATAGGAAATCGCGTAGGCAGTCATGGCTCCGGTTAAAAGAGTCCCTTCTAAACCTAGGTTGATTTTGCCGCTTTTTTCTGTTAAACATTCGCCTAAACTGACAAAAAGAAAGGGCGCACTACCCCTTAATGCTCCCCCTAAAATACCGAGGGGGATACCCCATAAACCAATTGCTTCTGTTGCCATATTTTTAACTCACTAAAATAAGTTAATACTGAGTTGATCTTGGGTTAGTCTTGAATTTTTTACACCGTTGCTAAGGGTTTGCTTGGTTTGCTGTCAGGTTCTTTTTCAGACTCTTTAAAGATGGAAAATTTGCCATACAGAGATTCGCTATATAGCACCACTAAAAAGACTAGTCCTTGGAAGACTAAGACTGTGGCATCGGGCAAATTATGGGAGCGTTGTAAAATGCCGCCACTGGCAAGAATTCCACCCAATAAAATAGAAACTAGGGCTGCCGCAAGGGGATTATGCCTCGCAATAAAGGCGACTAAAATACCGCCATAACCGTAATTGGAATTGAGGGATTCGTTGGCTCTGCCATGGACTGCGGCTACTTCAACCATGCCGGCTAAACCCGCACAGGAACCAGCCAGAAAACAGATCGCCATGGTGAGTTTTCCAACGGGTAATCCGGCAATTTTGGCGGCACGAACATTGCCTCCTGCTGTCCTCGCGGCAAAACCAAAGGTTGTTCTTTGGATCAAAAAATAGGCGATCGCACAGGCAATTAAGCCGTAAATTAAACCATAATGAACGCGAGTACCGGGTAAATTTCCCAGCATATTCACTTCAGCAATGGGAAAACTCGAAGGCTTATTTAATGAACTTGGATCCTTCATCGGACCATTCACTAAATGATTCAAAATGGCGATCGCAATGTAATTCATTAACAAACTACTAATCGTTTCATTCACTGCTCGGTAATGCTTCAACGCACCCACCGCCGCAATCCATAAACCGCCCGCAGCCATCCCCGCTAATGCCATACCGATCTGCACAACCGTTGGGGGGGCTGTGCCCATCGCCAAACCCAGCGCCGTTGCCCCAAGACCACCCATCACCAAAGCCCCTTCATTGCCGATAATAATCAGACCTAAACGGGCAGGCAGAGCGGTACATAAAGCACTCAGCATCAGAGGTGAAGCACGCAATAACGTATTTTGTAACGCGCTCCAGGAACCAAAAGCAGCCTTATAGATAGAACCATAAACCGCCAGGGGATTTGCTCCGGCGATCGCACAAAAGATCCCAAATAAGATGAGCGAGACCACCACCGCACCAAAGGGCAGGCAAATTCCCTCTAGAAGTTTCAACCGTTTACTCGTGAAAAACTGCATCAAAATTACCTATCCGCCGACACTACCAAGAACCCCATCCACCAACCAACTCATCTGCTCAAGCTCAATCGCCGTTTGCACTAAATCTTTACCCTCAGGCACAACGACCTTGCCCGTATTGTCCTTCAGACCTCCCTTATAAATAATCATCGAGCCATCCATAAACTTCGCCTTTGCCGCATCCGCATCCGTCTTTGCCGCCTCCGCAACAGACGCACCATAGGGACTCATTTTCACAAAACCTTCCTTGAAACCACCCCGCACCAAATGGGGAATTGAACCATCCTTTGTCGTTTTACCCGCTTGGATCATTTCGACATATTTTGTATAGACATTTGTCCAATCCCATTCAGCACCAGTGAGGAATCCCTTTGGCGCTAAAGACGCTTGACTCGCATGGTAACCCGAAGCAAAAATACCCCGTTTTTCTGCCGTTTCAACAATCACCTTCGGACTATCAACGTGACTCGTCAAAACATCAATGCCCTGATCCGCCATACTATTCGCAGATTCCGCTTCCTTAATCGGTTCAGCCCAATCCCCCGTAAAGACCACCTGAGTTGTAACGTCCGGTTTAACGCTTCTTGCACCAAGGGTAAAACTATTAACATTGCGCAAAACTTGGGGGATCGGTTTAGCAGCAATAAACCCTAACTTTCCTGTTTTAGAAGTATGGGCTGCCACAATTCCTGCAACATATTGAGCCTCATCAATGTAACCAAAATAAGTACCAATATTCTTTGGATGCACCCCATCCTGATACAAACCACCCGCATGTAAAAATTGCACATCAGGAAACTCCTCTGCCATCTTGATCACATGGGGATCAAAGTAACCAAAAGAGGTTGGAAAAATGACAGTTGCACCATCCTGTTCAATCATGCTGCGCATGGCTTCTTGAACTTCATTGGTTTCCGGTACATTTTCCTGTTCAACGATTTTGACACCAGGCAATTTAGCGATCCCCGCTGCACCTTCCGCATGGGCTTGGTTGTAACCAAAATCATCCTTAGCCCCGACATAAATAAAGCCAATGACAAGGGGTTTCGCGTCGGAAGTTGTCTCAGAGCCACCCGTTCCAGTTGATGTTTCTGGGGTTTGGGCGCAGCCAGTACCAAATTTAGTGGTGACACCAAAGGCTGCTGTTGCTAACATCCCTCGGATAATTTGACGGCGTGAGAGATTGAAACGTTTTTGATTCATGGTTTTAATGGTTTTTTGGGTAGTAAAAAATTACAGAAAAGATTTACTGGAAACTTGTTTTGCGCAAAATTTATTAGAAACTAATCTGTGTTTTAACGTTAAAAACGTGGATAGTGGGGTTGCTATCAAAATTATTGGGATTGATGATTGCGTAGTAGGAAGGAACGATGGAAATATTGTTATTAATGGGGTAGTAGTAGTTGGCTTCAATTTCATATTGAGTGCCACCATCGCCACCGCCAGCAGCGAGATAGTCTCGACCATCAACAACATCAAAAGGTACGAGGAAAGAGAGGGTTGCGGCTGCGCCTTTTTTGCCTAAATCTCGGAGACCCAAACCCGCTTGAATTGACTGGGCATTGATTTTTTCGTTGATGGGTTCGAGGTTGGTAGAACCATAGGTATAACGTCCAAAAATGCCAAATTTAGAGGTCAAGAACCAGTCAAAATTAAAGCCAAAGGTATGTGCCCAGGAATCTTGTAAACCGCCGTTAGTTGGATCGATTGGGTTAGAACCGAGTCCATTGAGGGGACCAGCATCGGCAATGCCATAGATGGGTTCTCCCATTGCGCCGCCAATGGTTCCATTGATGGCATTTAAATGGGAGTAGTTATAGAAGAAGCGGGTGTTAATTTTGCTCGTTGGCGAGTAGGTTAATTCGACGGTGCTGGAGTTGGTGCCACCGAATATTCCTTCGTCGGGATCGCTGGAAGTGTTGTAGCCTGGTACGCCCGATAGAAATTCGGTGTTCTCGCCGAGGTAACCGAAATTCAGTTTGAATTTATCGCTGAGCTTCCAGAGGGCGATCGCCCCAGAACCCCGATCTAAGGTATTCGATAAAGTGCTACCAATCGAGTTGAAACTGCTTGCACCATTGAGGAAGAAGGTGAAAGCATTACCATCAAAATAGCGATACCAGTTAATCCTTGGCCCCACAACTAACTGCAATTTGTCGTTGACGGGAAAACTATAAAAAAGCTCACGGATAATGACCTGATTGCGAGCACCTGTAATTTCTGGTCCCGCCGTTTGATCTAGAAAGGGAACTCCAAAGGTATTAAACAAACCAGCAGAGGCAAACTTGTTCGCAGGGGAAACACCATTGCCAGCGGCGAGTTGTGTAACGAGGCTATCTTTGCCAGTGAAAGAGGTATCAAATGTGAGCCAAACGAGATCACTAAAAGTGATTTCTGGATCTTCCGTGATGGTCTGGACAATGGGTGCTCCGGTCGCATCCCGTCCCGCTTGTCTTGTTTCAAGAGCATCAAGAAAAGTACTTAAACTCTGAGCCTCAAGTTTGACATCATCGCCAGCAAAAGCACCCGTTAGGTTAAAGAAAACCAAACCATTGAGTTTGGTGGTGGTCGAAAATTGATGATCTTCAAGAAAACCTACGCGACCTTCTAAATCGTCAACACGCGCACCGAGGGTAGCGAGTTCCGCTTCAAATTCTTGGACAAGGGCACGAATTTGAGCGAGTTCATCAGGATCAGCACCGACACCATCAGTTTCGATGCGGCTCAAGCAGGCATTGAGACCCGCCGCGAATTCATAACGACTGAGGGGACGGTTCCCACGGAAAGTGCCATCGGGATAACCCACAAGGCAATTGTATTTTTCAACGAGATTTTGTAATGCTTGAAAAGCCCAATCTCCCGGCTCTACATCCCTGAGTTGGAAGACTGAATTAACTTGAGCCATGCCATCGAGATTAGCGGCATTAGCAGTCTCAAGGGAATAGGGAAAAAGACTGTCTACTTCTGATTTTAGATTTTGATAATCGGGATTTAAATCTGACAAATTAAGCGGATTCTCTTCGGCGATCGCTTGATTTGTTACTACTAAAAGGCACGACAATGTTGTTGCATTTAGCAACAGGCTACGCCACAAATATTTACACATTTATCTCACACCAAAAAGTAAAAACTTGACGGCACGATAACAAATTCAAAATATCACTTATGTATTGTGGAATACACAAGGCAAAAAGGTTACTTAAGTGGGATTGAGTTCTGGTGTTCTTTTGAAGTGACCCAGGGGTGTTCTTGATCTTTTTGCACAGTATTTTGGTGGCAGGATATTCTCTTTATTAAAAGATGTTTGATTTCACAAAAACTTGAAATGTTTATGGCTTAGGTCTTTTGGAGATTGTTGATCTGAGTGCGCGTAGTTTTTTCTTTATGAATGAGCTTTTGTTTTTGTGCTGTTCTATGGGGATGATGGTAGTAGGAAATATTCGGGAAATATCAAGGAAATATCACAATATTAAGAATGATTTTTCTTTGAATACTAAATGTTTTACTTGGTTTGGAGATTTATTGGTGATTGGGGAGTCTTCAAAGGGGATGATTGGCAGTGGGTAGGCGATCGCCTTTACCCAGTACCTTTATGTAATTATTTAATGTTTAGTGGGGGGGATTTGCCATCGGTGTGAGGCTGCCCTGGATTGGTGATTGTGGCAGGGAATGGGTTCTGAGGCTCGACAAGACTGTCCGGGGCACTTGAGAAAATTTATTTGAAAAATCTAGAAAAATCTATTTAAAAAATCTATCTTTTTCGCGAATCCCGAAAATCTTGCCCTTTAATGGATGCGAGAAGTACGATCAACGTCTAGCGAAGATAGGGGTTTTGTCTGGATGAAGCAGCGAGTAGGTGTCATTGGCGGTGGTCAGTTGGCATGGATGATGGGGAATGAAGCCCGCAGTTTAGGGTTGGAACTTTGGGTGCAAACGCCGAACTCTAGTGATCCTGGTGTTTCCCGGGCGGATCACAGCGTTCTGGGGGAGCTTGATGATCTGGCGGCAACGGAGGTGTTAACTCAAAACTGTGATGTGGTGACTTTTGAGAATGAGTTTGTTGATCTTGAAGCCCTGGGTCGTCTGGTGGAGCAGGGGGCAGTTTTTCATCCGAGTTTAAATTTTTTAGCGGCGTTGTTGGATAAGTATGATCAGCGCCGAGTCTGTGAGTCTCTGGGGATTCCTGTGCCGCGTTATCAGGTGTGGCATGGGGGAGAGTCGTTGCCTGAGGGCTGGCAATATCCGGTGGTACTGAAGGCGCGGCGGCATGGGTACGATGGCAAGGGCACTTTTGTGGTGGAGAATCAAGCGCAATTGACGGCTTTGTCTGGGGAATTACGGGATGTGCCGTTGTTGTTGGAGGCTTTTGTGCCGTTTGAGCGGGAGTTGGCGATCATGATTGCCCGGAATAAGTCGGGGGAAATGCGCGTGTTTCCTACGGTGGAGACGAAGCAGATTGATCAGGTTTGTCGTTGGGTTTTGGCTCCGGCGGATATTGCGCCTGAGGTGGTGGGTCAGGTGGAGGCGATCGCCCGGAATTTAGCAGACCATTTAGAGTTAGTTGGAATTATGGGGATCGAACTGTTTTTAACCCAGGACGGCAAGGTGTTGGTGAATGAGATTGCGCCTCGTACCCATAATTCTGGGCATTTTACGTTGGATGCCTGCCAAACGTCGCAATTTGCGATGCAACTCCAGGCGATCAGTGGCTTGCCCCTGGGGAATGCCCGGATGCTCTCGACGGGGGCAGTGATGGTGAATTTGTTGGGCTTTGAGCATAGTGTCGGTACCTATGCCCATAAACGACAGTTATTAACGCAGATTCCTGATAGCCATGTGCATTGGTATGCCAAGAGTAGTGCGAGTCCTGGTCGGAAGTTGGGGCATGTGACGGTCTTGACCCAGACCTGTGAGCGGGATGTTTTGGTGGCGATCGCCCAAAAAGTCGAACAAATGTGGTATTCCAACGGCGAAAAGCCGGGAATATTATAGACTGTACGAAAAATGATCAATGGGCATCTGTTTCACAGCATAGGTTTAATCGCAGTTCATGATTCATCAGCAGGGACACTACGAAGGATTGAGGCGGCGGCGAATTTTGGCAGGGGAGGTCATCTTTGAGGAGGGGGCAGTCGGCGATTATGCCTACATCATCGAGGAAGGGGAAGTCGAAATTTCCACCATTATTGAAGGTCGCCCCGTCACCCTCAACGTTTTAACAGAGGGGATCATGTTCGGGGAATTGGCGCTGGTGGATGGTCGTCCCCGTTCCGCTTCTGCCCTAGCTAAAACCGATGTGCTCCTCACCATTGTCACCCAGGAACAAGTGGATATGCGGATTGAATCGGCGGATCCGATCCTGCGGATGTTGTTGTTTGTGGTGATGCGTTATTTTCGGTCGGAAACTTCCTGGCGTACCACGGGGCGACCTCCAGAATTGGAGATACATCAGAGTCAACCAGCCATTGATCTCAACCGTAAAATTGGTGAGGCGGTGGAGTTGATTCGCATGGAAAGTGAACTGCGGGTGGCGATCGCCGAAAATCAGTTTCGACTCCATTACCAACCGATTATCGAATTAGCAACAGATCAAATGGTGGGCTT
>JBIKYI010000270.1:0-4804 GCA_044355355.1 Limnothrix sp.
GACCTTTCGAATGCGATTTTTAGAAAAGCTATTCTTACAGGAGCAAACCTCATAGGAGCTGATCTGAAAGGAACTATTTTCGAAGGATCCAACCTCATGGGATCCCACTTTTCAAACAAAGTTAACCTTGAAGGAGCAATGCTTCTCGAGGCTAACCTCTCCAGAAGTACTCTCCAAGAAGCAAATTTCGAAGGAGCTATCCTCACTCTTGCTGACCTTAGTCACGCCCAAATCTCGAGAGGGAATCTCATGGGAGCAAATCTAGAAGAAGCTATTCTCGAAAAAACGAACCTTTTTGGAGCTAACCTCAGAAGGGCTGAACTCGGAAGAGCTAATCTCAAAAAAGCGAACCTCTGTAGAGCTACGCTTGAAGGTGCTAATCTCAGACAAACCATCCTCATAGAAGCTATTTGTGAGGAAGCTAATCTTCAAGAAGCTATCCTCACAGAAGCTGTTTGTCAGGGAGCCAAACTTGAAAGAACTAACCTCTCAGGAGCTAACCTCAACAAAGCTAACTTTGAAAAAGCAAACTTTGCGATGGCTAAGCTATCTGGAGCCAATCTTGTGGGAGTCAACTTAGAAGGAGCTATCCTAATAGCCGCAAACTTCGAAGGGGCGAACCTCGAGGGAGCCAATATGGAGGGAGCTATTCTCATAGAAGCAATTCTCAAACAAACAAAACTTTCAATCCACCTGACAGAAGAACAGCAAAAGCAATGCGATGTTTATGACCCCATCATCGTTGAGTTGGAAGAGTGATTTATAGAAGCGGGGTGGAAAATCCCAGAAAAATGCCACAACCCTAGATAGGGATTACGTCTAGCAGATACCATAGATAAATTGACGTAAATATTTGTGCAATCCAAGGAGAAACAACCAACATGGCTGAAGCGAATGGCGATCAACTTGAACCCATGAAACTTCCGAAAACCAGTGAGTCGGAGAAATTAAAGTGTATTCGTCACACGACATCCCACGTGATGGCGATGGCAGTACAAAAGCTTTTTCCTGATGCTCAGGTTACCATTGGCCCTTGGACTGAGAATGGTTTTTATTACGATTTTGACAAGAAGGAGCCTTTTACAGAAAAGGATCTCAAGGACATCAAAAAAGAGATGGTCAAAATCATTAACAAGAAATTGCCTGTGCTCCGGGAAGAGGTCACCCGTGAGGATGCCCAAAAGCGGATCAAGGAAATTAATGAGCCGTATAAGTTGGAGATTTTGGAGGGGTTACAGGAGCCGATTACCCTCTATCACCTTGATGATAAGTGGTGGGATCTTTGTGCGGGTCCCCATGTGGAAAATACCGGGGAGCTAAATCCTAAGGCGATCGCCCTGGAGTCGGTGGCAGGAGCCTACTGGCGCGGAGACGAGAACAACCAGCAGTTACAGCGGATCTACGGTACAGCCTGGGAAACACCGGAACAACTCGCCGAATACCAACGCCGCAAAGAAGAAGCCCTCAAGCGTGACCACCGTAAACTCGGTAAAGAATTGGGTCTATTTCTCTTTTCCGATCAAGTGGGTCCCGGTTTACCCCTCTGGACTCCCAAGGGTACTTTGATTCGTTCGACCCTCGAAAATTTCCTGAAAGTAGAACAGACGAAGCGCGGCTATCAAGGCGTTGTCACCCCCCATATCGCCCGTGTGGATCTGTTTAAGGTGTCTGGTCACTGGCAGAACTACCGCGAAGATATGTTCCCGATGATGGCGGATGGTGATACGGAAAGAGCCGCAGAACAGGGTTTTGTGATGAAACCGATGAACTGTCCCTTCCACATCCAGATTTATAAGGATCAGTTGCGTTCCTACCGTGATTTGCCGATGCGTCTCGCGGAATTTGGCACGGTGTATCGCTATGAACAATCCGGTGAATTGGGCGGTTTAACCCGTGTGCGCGGCTTTACGGTGGATGATTCCCACCTATTTGTTACGCCGGATCAGTTGGAGGCAGAATTTTTTAATGTCGTCGATCTGATTTTGACGGTCTTTAAGAGTTTGAACCTGAAAAATTTCAAGGCGCGTTTGAGTTTCCGTGACCCTAGTTCGGATAAGTATATTGGTTCCGATGAGGTTTGGGAAAAGGCGCAAAGTGCGATCCGGAAGGCGGTGACAACCCTCGATATGGATTATTTTGAAGCGGAAGGGGAAGCGGCATTCTATGGCCCCAAGCTCGATTTTATTTTCCAGGATGTGCTGGAACGGGAATGGCAACTCGGTACGGTACAGGTTGATTACAATTTGCCGGAACGGTTTGAACTGGAATATGTCAACGAGCAGGGCGATCGCCAACGTCCCGTGATGATTCACCGTGCGCCCTTCGGTTCGCTGGAACGTCTGATCGGGATTCTGATCGAAGAATATGCCGGAGATTTTCCCCTGTGGCTAGCCCCCGAACAGGTGAGAATCCTGCCCGTCGGTGAAGATTTTATGGACTATGCGAAGGAACAGGCGGCGAAACTTCAGGCTCTGGGGATTCGGGCGATCGCCGATACTTCCGGTGAACGTCTCGGTAAACTGATCCGCAACGCCGAAAAACAGAAAATCCCCGTCATGGCGATCGCAGGAGCCAAGGAAGTGGAAGCCAATAGCCTCAGTATTCGTACCCGTGCCTCTGGGGAACTGGGAGCCTTACCAATGGCTGAAGTCACCCAACGCCTAGTCGAAGCCAATACCAATCACACCAATTTCTAAGCACCTTGCCCTAAGCACACTGAACCAATGACCTCCCCAAAGTCGATGTTTTGTGGGAGGTTTCTTGAGCATAAGCAGGAAACTGTTACTTAAGCCGTTACTTCAAAAAAAATCGGGGAAGTCATTATGTCGATCTGCATCGCCCTCGTTGCCCATGATAGTAAGAAAAATGACATGGTGGCACTCGCGAAAAAATACGAGTCCATTCTTGGGCGTTATCGGTTGGTGGCGACGGAAAAAACCTCTAAACGGATACGAGAAACGACCCGTTTAGAGGTTGAATGTTTAGTCCCTGCCGTCAATGGCGGTGTTTTACAAATTGCTGCCCAGGTGGTTGCCAAGGAAGTGACCAGCGTGATTTTCCTGATGGATTCCCTCACGCCCCAGCCCTATGCACCGGATTTACAAGCCTTAATTCGAATTTGTAATCTCTACGATGTTCCCCTCGCCACGAATCTTGCTACGGCGGAACTCTCGATTCAGGCGATCGCCAAACGTCGGGAAGCCTATCTCATTTTCAACCCTGTAGCTGGACAAGGCAATCCCGATCAAGACCTTGCCTTAATTCGCCAAATTCTAGAGCCACAAGTTAATCTCCACATCATTTTTACCAAGCCAGAAATCGATCCAGCAGACCAAGCCAAAGAAACCGTTGCTGCGATCAAACAACTCCAAGTAAGCAATGAACATGAACAAGGCTGCATTATTGCCTCCGGTGGGGATGGCACTGTGTCGGCGATCGCCGGGGCAACCATCGAAACAGGCATTCCTTTGGGCGTAATTCCGAGGGGTACCGCCAATGCCTTTGCCGTCGCATTAGGTTTACCCACCAACATGAAACGCGCCTGTGAAACCATTGCGGCAGGCAATACCCGCATGGTGGATGCTGCCTATTGTAATGATATTCCGATGGTTTTATTGGCAGGTGTGGGCTTTGAAGCAGGCATGGTGAACAATGCCAATCGCGAATTAAAAAACCGTTTAGGCAGTCTCGCCTACATTCTTTCGGGGGCACAGCAATTTTTTACCCAGGAAGATTTCAACGCCAAGATTGAGTTAGATGGTCAAGTTTTAGAAGTTAAAACAGGTGCGGTAACCGTGGCGAATGCCGCTCCTTCTACCTCTGTCATGGCACAGGGTTTTGGGAATGTCATTCCTGATGATGGCTTATTAGAAGTCACCATTCCCGTGTCTAATAATCGACTACAAGGCTTAAATTCATCCCTAACGTTGCTAGCCTCTGCCTTGGTGCAATCAAAAGTTGCCAACAATGATCAAAATGATCAAGTGGAAGGGAGTAACTTAGTTTGTCTACGCACCAGACAAGTAAAAGTCACCACAGATCCCCCCCAGCCATTAGTGATTGATGGGGAAATTTTTGAGGCTAATCCCATTGAGGTGACCTGCATCCCCAAGGGTTTAACGGTGTTTGCCCCCCTTGCCGTGGTTTAGGCGATCGCCACTTTCTATACTTATCCCTCTTCTGTCACTCTCTGTTTTTTCTATTATTTGAATACCAAAAAAACTCGTATATTAAGAATACAGCGTTCGACTAGAATATTTTTTTGATTTCACTGCTTCTCAAAAAGCAAGACTTAAAAAAAACTGCAATTGCTTCCTTTACAAGCATTCCATAGTTTAGAATTAGCACAGCTTTTCGGAAAATGACAAAAGAAAGATAAAATTATTGAAACGCCTGTTTATTGTTTATTTAGTCTCTCAGAAATTGTAACGAATTTTCAAAAGATCAGTGGTTTCAGCCTAATTAATTTAGACTAAAAGATATTAACAAAGCATAACAAGAGAATTGTTATCATTAATAAAATCGAAAAATTATATTGTTATTCATCAACACATATTGCTATTTAAATGTTATCCTGTAATTTAGCAATCTGAAGATGTATCCTGAGAAAAAATATGGGTTTCCGAATTCGAAAATCAATCAAAATTGCTCCAGGCATTAAATATAATCTCAACAAAAGTGGTGGTAGCTTATCTCTGGGGGGAAGAGGGAAAAGTTTAAATATTAGCGCGAAAGGAATTAAAGGTACGGTAGGAATTCCAGGAACAGGTATAAGTTATAGTACAAGCTTAAATTCTAGCCAAAG
>JBIKYI010000271.1:0-4803 GCA_044355355.1 Limnothrix sp.
CACTGTTAATCTGTTGCTCAATGGTCTTGGGTACTGCTCCACCCTCTTTTCCCATTTTTTGTAGCACAGGAACAATGGGTTTCCTCTGTATTTTCATCTGCAATTCATCTTCTTCTGGAGCCTCAACCTTTTGCAGAATGGGCATGATAGGCTTTCTTTGCAACTTCATCTGTAACTCTTCTTCTTCACCTTCCCGTTGGACTGGTGGTGAATTGATTTGCGCGACTACCCTAGCGGCAACGGCATCGGCTTCCTGTTCGTACTTATCCCCCACTGCTCCCACGGTTAGCTTCGGTTGAATACCTGCATGTCTAAACATCCGGGACAAATATTCGGCATTGGAAGCATTAATCACCTCTGATTGACGCTGCACAGTAGATGATACGAACAAACCATTCCCATTTCCCTCTGTACCTGGTGGTGTGGCGATGCCTCTTGTGAGATCATGCACTAACCCTTTCTTTTTCGTTTCTTCTTTTGCCTGTAAATCTTCGGGGTTTCCCTGGACTGGTGCTTCGACAATCGGTGCAAAGGGGCGCGGTTGAAATTGAGCAGAAGCGGGTGCAGCGCTACTTTGCTCTGCATTACTCCGTTGGGCTGATGAATGTTGACTCATGATTCTTCGCGGCAAGGACGCGATTTAACAACTTGCAAACGAATTACCGACTCCACAAACCATCAAAGAGTGATTCAGAAATAATCAGACTACTGTGGGTCTACTGGGTATTCGCTACCCGTCAATCGTAAGCGTTAAGTTCCGGTTTGGGGTACAAATGGTTGCGTTTCTTTGCGAATCCATCCTTTTGTTTCCTGTTCGGTGAGCGATCGCTCTAATTTGATGTATTCATTTTGGGCGGACTGCAAGATATGTTGCATCTGGATGGGTTCCCCGGCATCGGCGGCGAGGAAGGCGGCATTGAGGGCAATGTTGCGGATGTTGCCGCCTGCGACCTGGAGATTGCCTAGTTTGTCATAGGCGAGATCCTTCGTAGGGGTTTCGGCGGGAAAGATGCGCCGCCAAATTTCTGCCCGTTGGTTGGCTTCTGGGAAAGGAAATTGGATCACGAAACGGAGTCGCCGCAGGAAAGCTTGATCCATTGAGGTTTTCAGGTTGGTGGTGAGGATGGCTAAGCCTCGGTAGGATTCGATGCGCTGGAGCAGATAGCTGACTTCCATGTTGGCGTAGCGATCATGGGAATCTTTGACATCGGAACGTTTGCCGAAGAGGGAGTCGGCTTCGTCGAAGAGGAGGATTGCGCCGCCTGTTTCGGCTGCATCGAAAATGCGTCGTAGGTTTTTTTCGGTTTCGCCGATGTATTTGCTGACGACGGAGCTGAGGTCGATTTTGTAGAGGTTGAGGTTGAGTTCTTTGGCGAGAACTTCTGCTGCCATGGTTTTGCCTGTACCGCTACTCCCGGCGAAGAGGGTGCTGATGCCTAAGCCACGCCGACTTTTTTTGGCAAAGCCCCATTTTTCGTAGACTAATGCCCGTTGACGGACATGGGCGGCAATGGTCTGGAGGAGGGATTGTTCTTTTTCGGGGAGTACGAGGTCAGCCCAACTGGCTCTGGCTTCGATGAATTGGGCGAGGTCGTCGAGTTTGGGGCGGGATTGGGTAAGGCAGGCATTCCACAGGGCGTTGGATAGTGCTTGGGTATCGTCTTTGCCGTTGGGGGGATCGATGGTGCTGATGGCTCCTGTCCAGGCGGAGCGGATGGCTGGCCCGTTGAGGTTGAAGTAGGTGACGAGGTTATCAATATGGTGATCGATCGCCTGTGTTTGATTATTTTGATTACCTTTACTATTTTTCTTTTGACTGGTCTTACTGGTTGGATTGGGGACGGTACGCCGATCGCCCATGACTTGATACCAGATTGCCCGTTGTTCATCGGCGCTGAGGCTGTCCACTTCTAGGGTAATCAGCGGGCGACGATCAGACTGACGACGTTCTCGACTGAGGAGGATTACGGGGCAGGTGAGGGTATTGATCCACCGGGCGATCGCCCCATTGAGGGGAACAGCGCCCACATTCCCCTCGCTGTTTCTTTCCGTCAGGCGATCGCAGTCCAAAATTAAGGCACTATTGCTCAACAACGCTTCCCGTTCACAGAGACAACGCACCTGATTAAAGGCTTCGAGATCCGTCGGCAGGGCATCCACCGCGATAATCCGCATCCCCAAACCTGCCTCCGCACAAGCTGCCGTGGCGATCGCCAACTTACTCGCCGCATCCCAACCACAAATCTGCACCACATACCGTTCCCCAGGCAAACCCAACGCCGTATGCACCACCCGCGCCACCAACTGACGGTGGGATTCCGGCAAAAACTGGAGTTCCGGCTGCATTGTCGAATACGCCGACATAATCCCCTCCAGGCGATGATCAATGTGGTGTCCCCCCAGCAGATCATGCAAAATCCGTTCATCAATCCGCACCGGACTATTGGCAAAGGTATTACCCCCACCAATTTCCACCAAGCGCCAGCGTCGCAGGGGCGCATCCGGATGAAACGCCTCCCAATGCTGCGCCTGAAATATCGACAAGATTAACTGAAAAGTGACATGGGGTTGCTGAGGATTGCCATGGAGTTCCGCACAGAGACTCGCCAAAGCGCCATGCATCTCCACCCCAGCACAGAGCAATAAAATATTGCGCTCCAACGGTGAAAGCCCAAAGAGTTGGCATAACTGAATCAGGCGCGGTTGGGGGTTGAAATCCGTTGCCTCAAAGGGTGACAACCAGTCAGCCATAGTTTGGAAAGCTTGCTCTAGGGTATCTTCCTGCCCGACAAATAGTTGCAGCGCACTCTGGAACTGGGCGATCGCCCCCATAAAATACTGCCAATTATCCGCGTGCCACGTATTGCCCGTTGCTTGCCCTTGAGTTATCGCTCTATTCATTACCCTATTCATTGCTATCAATCATGTCCCTCGGCTGTCTGAATAATCTGCTGCAAATAGGCGATCGCCTCCTTCGGCGACATCAACAACGCCTCACCCCGATGCAACACCTCATACTGCCCCTTATGGAAACCATGACCAATAATTAACCCCAACGCCACCGCCCGATTACCCAGACTCGACAATTCATTCCAGCCATCCGCCTCAAATTTAACTTCATGTTCCTTGGCGTAATTCTCCACAAATTCCGCCGTAAACTCCCCATCATCGAGATTCTGATCACCATGATTATTCGCATTATTGAAATCGTTATTTAAATTATTCATGATGTGATTTTTAAAGAATTAAAAAACAAAAAATTAACAATATTGGTTCAAACTATCCAGTCAAAATTCAAAAATAATTTGGCGATTTTTAGGAGTTTTTCGAAGATAATTGCATACAAAAATTATCGAAATCCAAAAATTTAAATCAAAAATTGAAGAACTTAAGAACGGTTTGCCTGGGGACGAATAATGGGAATTAATCCCCCCTCTGTATCCTGCCACAATTCCCAACGGACATGGACACGATTCGCCAGATTTTGGGTGGAAAATTTCAAGGCGGTCGTTGCCTGTTTCCAACTCTTTGCTTTAGCTAAATCCGCACAAAAACGTGGTTCATCAGCCTGCCATTGTTTATGGACATAACCCAGCCCAGGGACGCAAATGTAATACATAGTTATGAGTTAGAAGTTATGAAGGAAATAGCAAAAAGTCATTTGGTAAATAAAAATCAATAGGCGAATTAATTGGTTTAAAAGAATATGGCGTTATCAATCAACCCTTAAATAGAGGTTAGGAGATGAGGACTTTGGGTGAAATAAACCATTGGAATGTTGGGCTGTCGGGATTGGTGTCAATGTCTAATTGACTCTCGGCATTATCAACAATTAAACGGACAAGATATTCCCCTGGTTTGACATTTTTAAACTCAACCATAATCTCCTGGGTTTCGCTGGTTCTGGGTTCAACATCGAACAGATAAGCGGCGGGATTTTGGGTAGACCATTCGTTCAGGGCGATCGCCACTCGCTGTTGGGGATGGATGAGGAGATCGCTCTGGAGGGTCAATTTGCCTTCCCTGGGTTCGTCGTCGTGACCGAGGTTGGTTTCGGTGTCGATCTTTTTGATGGTGGGACAGAGAACGAAGGGGATAGTGTTGGATTCGGAGCCGAGTCGGGCGGTGGGTGTTCTGTCGGTGGGAAGGTTGAGGTTATCGGAGTGGATGACTTTGAGGGGTTGTACGCCTGCTCGGAGGGCATTGCTCGGAATCAGGACGAGGGGCAGGGTGATTTGTTTTTCGCTGATGTCGGGGGGGGTGATGTCGATCTCGCCGATGCGGACTTGGGTGAGGCGATTGCCCTTCAGATACCGACCCCGGATGAGGATTTCGCTGCCCGCCACAATGGGACTGAATTGACCCTCCGCCGAAATAATTTGTTCAATGACAGGTCGTCCTAGTAATGGCGCGGTCATATTGCCCGGTTGGCGATCGCGAATGGGTAATGCCCGTTTAAAGCTTGCCTCCCCTTCGATAAACACCACCAAAACTTTGTAGGCGATCGACAGCACATAGGGCGTTTGGAAAAAGACCCCCCAAGTTTTTGAGAGTTCATCCAAACTCAGATCCATCGGCATCACACTCAGTTGCTGCAATTGATCCATCAAATTAGAATCCTGCAAAAAAGTCAGGTTCGGACTATCACAGGCCTCCCGCATCATCTCCGGTGTTAGCACCCGCCGATCATTGAGAATTTTGACCGTGCTGCCCAACAACCGCTGCGGGATCAACTCATTGTTATTCCCATAAAAACTAAAAATGTAATACAAATCCAATGCCGACTGTCGCCTTGCCGAATTG
>JBIKYI010000272.1:0-4801 GCA_044355355.1 Limnothrix sp.
GGTGTAACTCATAGGGATTTCTTATTGTTTTGCTTAACATCAGAATATCCTTATGAGTCCCTCTTCAGAAAGACCCTAGCTGTTGCACTTCAAATTTGAATTGGCGAATCTATTAGAGAATAATTGGACAATCTAATTTAATTACCCAACTCCATGATCTAAATAGAGTGATCTTCGTGATTTCTTGAATGATTTTAATGTAATTTTCAGGATGCTTTTTTCGATACGTGGGACAAAATTAGTGGGACAAAATCCAGTTCAAAAAGGGGGCGTAGATAGTACCAAAAACGACAATAATGCCAGTAAATTGTAATAGGGAAGTTAGTTCAGCAGTCATGGCTTCAGGCTCCGGGTGAGAGGAAAAAATTGTTGTTTCCTTTTGATGCTTTTATTGTGCCTAGCTTTTTAAGCGAATGCTGTGATTGATATCAGAATTAGTTTGGTTATGAATCAATGTTCCATGAGTCGGAAACACAGAGAAAGTGGGTTGCATATCGGCTAAATTTGTGATTTGGCTCACTTGATCTGCTGTGGTCACTTTCTAGCGCAGTTGGGCGATCGCCTGGTGAGCCTGTTCAGAAAATTGTTCTGCCCGCCGAAAGAGTTCTTGACCTGTATGTAGATAATCTTCGCTGTAGTTCAGGGTAAACCACTCCAATTGTTCTAGACCATCGCCCAAATGATTCAGGCAGTAGTATAAATCCCTGGCGGCTCTGGCAACGGTGGCAGGATTGGGGAGCGACTCAAATAGATTTTGCGATCGCGATAACAGCGTTTGACATTGTTCGAGATAGGTTTGGAAATTTGCCATTAATTCATCATCGAAGGGGTCTGCTGATAAATCTTCAATTTCTGTTTCTAGGGCTTGAATGATCTGGTCAATGGCTTGGGAGAGGGGGCGATAAATTTTGTGAAGCCAGAGATCGAGATCTGTTTCTATGGTTTGGCGGGGTCGCACGGAAACCCCTTGGGCGGAACGAATCCCCCGGAAATGCACCGCGTCTCGACTGGCATCATATTGTTGGCGCTGTTGGGCATCCCCTAGAATTTCGTAGGCATGGTTAATTTCGATCATGCGATCTTCATTGGTGTGGCGATCGCAGGTGTCGGGGTGAAATTGTTTGGCAAGGCGACGGTAGGCTTGTTTAATCTCCTGTTGGGTTGCCTTGGGGGAGAGTTCTAAAGCTTTGTAGTGGTCTGGATGGTTCGCCATAGCCCTGGGGAATTTTACAAAGGGTATTGTTACAACGGGGAATCTTGCAAAATGGATGAACTTTCGCGCAATTGAGAGATAAAACCATCTGTTATGCTATCTAAATTTTGGTGATCGCCAAGGGGATGAGCTTGCAAGTTTGGAGGAGAATTTAACGTTTTTATGCTGTTTTTACTATGAATCTAACAATTATCACGCAACTGGCGATCGCCCTGATCCTGGGGGCAATCATCGGTATCGAAAGGGGTTGGCGCAATAGGGAAGAAGACGAAGGCTATGGCGATAGCGGTTTACGTAGTTTTTCCCTCATCGGTCTCCTCGGTGGCATTGCTGCCCTCCTCGCCCAACATTGGGGCTTTGGCATTCTCATCGGCATTTTTCTCGGACTAGCGGGACTCGCTGCCACATCCTACGCCCTCACCTCCCAAAAATCCCAGGATTACGGCTCCACCACCGAACTCGCCCTCCTCACCACCTTCTGTCTTGGGGCATTAGCCCTCAGTGGCTTCACCCAGGAGGCGATCGCCATCGCCGTAGTCGTCGCCTGGATCCTCGGTGCAAAACCAGAACTCCACAAAACCCTCAACTGGCTCCAACGGCAAGAACTCATCGCTACCCTACAACTCCTCCTCATCGCCGTGGTGGTCTTACCCCTATTACCCAACTACACCATCGACCCCTGGGATGCAATCCACCCCAGGGCGATCGGTTGGCTCGTACTCCTCATCGCTGGTATTTCCTACATCGGTTACTTCGCCATACGCATCCTTGGCGGCAAAGTCGGACTACTCCTCACCGCCTTTTTCGGTGGCATCGCCTCCTCCACCGCCCTCACCGTCTCCTTCTCCCGCATGGCAAAACAAAGACCCAACGAAACCATCCTCATCGCCGCTGGCATCATCCTCGCCAACGGCATCATGGCTCCCCGTCTACTCCTTGTCATTGCAATCATCAGCAAAACCCTTGCCCTCAAACTCGCGGCTCCCCTCCTGATGTTGGGCCTCATTCCCCTCATTGCCGCCGGCATTATCGTCCGCTGGAAAGCCCCCCCCCAAACCAAAACCGAAGCCACCGTCACCGTCAGTAACCCCGTCGAAATCGGTTCCGCCCTGCAATATACAGCCCTCCTCGTGATCCTGTCCCTCCTCGTCCGTTGGGCACAAACCGAATTTGGTGAACAGGGGATTTATCTCCTTGCCGCATTATCCGGCATAGCCGATCTCGATGCCGTCAGCCTCTCCCTTGCCCGTGCCGTCGAAGGGGATCTACCAGAAAAGGTTGCCATCTACGGAATTTGGCTAGCTGTAACCGTCAACACCATCGTCAAAATCAGCTTGTCCCGCGTCATTGGCAACGCCAAACTCGCCTATTGGTGCGGCAGTATTTTGTTAAGTGGTCTAATGGCAGGTTTTTTGGTATTGTTAGCAGTCTGAGGAAAAACGAATCCGAACAAAGGATTCCGTCAACTCCCAATATTTTGAATACCCCCTTGGAGGTGGTGTCAGGGAAGTCAAAATTGGCTGTATAAGCCCGTTTAAATAGGTAAAAACTGACTTGAAACGAGATTAGGTCAGGGCATAGAGTAAACCATCGGACAACTTTTTTAACAATTTCTAACAATTGCTGGACAATTTTTAGCAGATTGTAAGATTTTCCTGTGTCTAAACCTTGCTCCATCCCCCGAAAAAGTCCTATGATCGTATATCTGGCAGTCTGCCTAAAGTTTTTTTTGCTGAATTTTGCATTTGTGTCTGCATTTGATTGAGTTCAGTAAGTCACCCTAACTCACCTTAAAACATCACCAAAGGAGGATAACCTATGACCCAAGTGGTTGTTGGACAAAACGAAAATATCGAATCTGCCCTACGTCGATTCAAGCGTCAAGTTTCTAAAGCTGGTATTTTTGCTGATATTAAGCGTCGTCGTCATTTCGAGACCCCGATTGAAAAGCGTAAGCGCAAAGCTGTTGCCCGTCGTAAGAAGCGTTTCCGTTAGAAAGAATTTTTGGATTGGTTTGGTTGGACTTTGTAAGTTCGGCTCATAATCAAAGAAAAAATATCAGGTATATCAGTTATACCAAAAGCAGGAGAGATATGAATTTTCTCCTGTTTTTTTATGGGTTAGTTTTATGGGCTAGGGATTATTTGAGGATGCTTTTTGAATCTCTTGCAGGATCCGTTGTTGGCGATCGCCCATCACCGTTCTTCTGTGCTTTAGACCTAATTTGAGATTTAATAATAAATGCCCACACATATTATCCCCAAAAATAGTAGCGGCTTGCTTGCCAAATCATACATAAATAAAGCCCAAACCAGGATTTATAGTTTTAATAAATTCCCCATAAAATTTCAATAAAGTCCTAATGATAAAAATTGAGATCGACGTATTCTCCGTATCATTATTCCCCACATTCCTGAATTAACTCAAAATACGAGAAAAAAGTAGTACATTCAAGTAGATTAAGGGAGGTTTAAAGAAATTCATCTAGAGCTTAATGTTTTCAAAAAGTTGAGTTTTTAAAATAGTTTTAAGCAAGAAAATGTTTTTATTGTGCTTTTTATTGTGCATCTTCATCGAATCCCACTGATCTGTAATTTTCTGAATAGAAGAGGCTGGTATTAATAGATGATCAGTAATCTGGCTCACAATCATTCTCAAAGTCTAGTTAAGCTAGATTTAAACGCAACCTTAGCAGATCTACCACTTTGTGAGATATCAATTGACATCGCAAGATTAACGAAAGAGGTCGTTAAATTATTTGAGAATGATGCCATGATTCCTGGTGTTATCCTCAAAAGGGATGGCAAGTTTTACGGAATGCTCTCGCGACGGCGTTTTTTAAAACGGATGAGCCGCCCCTATGCTTTGGAAATTTTTCTCAACCGTCCCCTCTCAACTTTTGATCAGATAGAAAGTTTTACCGCAAGTATTTTTCCTGACTCTACAATAATTTTAGAGGCATCTCAGGCGGCTCTGGAACGGGAAAATGGACAAATGTATGAACCGATTGCTGTGGCAAAAGCAGATGGTGATTATGGGTTAATTGATATGCCGATTCTACTCCAGGCTCAATCTCAGATTCATCAGCTTACTCATCAATTGCTGAAAGAGCAAACCTATGCTCATATGGTGCAAACGGAAAAAATGGCGAGTTTAGGGCGAATGTTGGCAGGGATTGCCCATGAAATTCGTAATCCAGTGAATTGTATTCATGGCAATATGCAATTTTTACAGGATTATTTTGGCGATCTTTTGTCTCTTGTTGAAGTCTATCAGAGTGAGGTTGGGCAGCCTTCGCCGGCGATCGCCAAATTACTACAGGAAGTCGAACTAGATTTTCTCCAGGAAGACTTATCAAAAATCCTACAGAGTGTCGAACTTAGTGCTGTACGCATGACAGAAATTGTGACGAGTCTAGGGAACTTCTCACGAATTGACGAAACCAAAAAGCAACTGATTAATCTATCGGGCTGGATTAACAGTACATTATTAATTTTAGAGAGTTTCAAAGAAGTAATGTTGTAGCAAAATAGAGTGAGTTGTTTCTCTCAAAGACTCTCTATGACAATACACTGTCCCCAATGTAAC
>JBIKYI010000273.1:0-4795 GCA_044355355.1 Limnothrix sp.
TGTTTTCTCAGGATCCAGTCCCGCCAATTCCGCCGCCCAAACACGCGCATCTTCCTCAGTACCCAGGCGATCGACAACCCCCAGGGTTTTTGCCTGTTCCCCAGTAAAAATGCGACCATCGGCAAAGGTGTTAACCGTTTCCACATCAATGTTGCGAGCCTCTGCCACGGTTTGCACAAATTGCCCGTAACTGATGTCGATCATGTCCTGGAGAATCTGCTGTTCCGCCTCACTGAGTTTGCGATCAAAGGACAAAATATCTTTGTAGGGACCCGACTTCACCACCTGGAAGGAAACCCCAATTTTTTCCAGAAGACGCTCCAGGTTATTGCCGCGCAAAATAACGCCGATGCTACCCGTAATTGTGCCGGGATTTGAGACGATATGGGGCGCACCCATGCCGATGTAGACCCCACCGGAGGCGGAAATATTGCCGAAGCTGGCAACGATTTTCAGTTTTTCCTGTAGTTTTTTTAGGGCGTAATAAATCTCTTGGGAATCGCCTACTGTGCCGCCGGGGGAATCAATGCGCAGGAGTAATGCTGGATATTTCTTTTCTTCGACTTCCTTGAGGGCTTTGAGGACTCGTTTACGGGTATCTGAGCCGATCGCCCCGGTAATTTCGATCCGCGCAATTTGTTTCCGAGATTTTGGAGGAAGGGGCCACACCATAGGTTTGTTGAAAGAATAAAAAATAAAAGGGCACAAAAGAGATGAACCCGCTGGAATCTCCTAGGGGAAATTTCCAACAGTGACTCTTTATGCTAACGGATTAGCTTTAGTTTAGGTCAAATTCTGCGCCACACTGGGGCAAGGAAGGTTGACCTTCGTGAATCCAGAGAAAGTGAATCCAGGGAAATCCTGGGCAAGTATTAGGAAAGTGATGGGGCGATCGCCAGAACTGTGTTGGAGCTTTCAGCAGAGCGTCCAAAATTCTCCTATGCTTAACCATACAAAATCTCTGAAGTTTCCTGTTCAGACCCATGACCTCAAATTTCGCCAAACCCATATCCCCAAAAACCTTTACGCAATTGCCTCTGGTTTTGATTGCGCCCTTTTTCCTCTGGGGAACGGCAATGGTGGCAATGAAAGATGTTTTAGCCCTGACAACGCCCCTATTCCTGGCGGGAGTGCGGCTTTTACCAGCGGGGATTTTAGTTTTGATCTTTGCTTGGTGGGCAGGACGGGAGCAAAAGGTGTCCGCTAAGGGCTGGTTATGGATTGCCCTGTTTGCCCTGGTGGATGGACTAATGTTCCAAGGGTTCCTGGCGGAGGGACTGGTTAAAACAGGGGCAGGTTTAGGCTCGGTAATGATCGACTCTCAACCCCTGGCAGTGGCGTTGATGTCCAGTTGGCTCTTTGGGGAGTTAATCGGGCTGTGGGGCTGGCTGGGTCTAGGCTTTGGCATTGTCGGCATTAGTTTAATCGGTGTGCCGGATGAATGGATTTTTGCGGCGCTGCGGGGGGATTTTTCCTTTTTCCAGTTGGAAACCCTAGGGATTAGTGGTGAGGTATTAATGCTGGGGGCATCCCTGTCGATGGCAGTGGGGACAATCTTAATTCGCTATGTCAGTCGCCATGTGGATCCCGTAGTGGCAACGGGTTGGCATATGGTGTTGGGGGGCATACCGCTCTTTTTGGCTTCGGCGGTACTGGAAACCCAACAATGGCAGTTCATTGATCTGTCGGGTTGGTTGGCGCTGTCCTATTCGACGATCTTTGGCAGTGCGATCGCCTACGGTTTATTTTTCTACCTAGCATCCCAAGGAAACCTCACCAGCCTGAGCGCCTTGACCTTTTTAACCCCCGTATTCGCGCTCATGTTCGGCAACCTCTTACTCGCCGAAAAATTAAGCCGCTTACAATGGTTCGGCGTATCCCTAACCCTCGTGAGCATTTACCTCATCAACCAACGGGACAACATCGCCGCCTGGCTTAGCCCAGAGATCACCCCAGAAAGTCCCGAAACAGCGACCCAAATTCCCGTGACAGCAACCGACAAAGACCCACTTGATGTCTGATATCTGAACTCTGATATCTGATTAAGCCCAACGAATCAACCGGGGTTCAAAGGCATTAGCTAAGTACGGGTGATTCGGCAAAATCCGTAGGGACATACCCTGGTGACCACTGAGTTGGAATTGCACCTCGCCATGGTAAACCGCCTGTTGGTGCTCATTGAGACTTTGGAATTGCAGGGTTTGGGCATAACCCGAAACAATGTTGTCCCGGTCATCGATCACGCCGATATAGACCTGTACCTCGACGCTATCGGGGGATAAACCAGCCAAATCCAAGACCACATTGATGGGCACAGCTTCAGTGATATCGAGAATCGGCTTGGCTGCTGCCTCAAATGCCAACACCCGAATATCGTACCAGCGCTCGAAGAGCTTGGTTTTCCAGGCGGATAATTGTTTGGTCGCCGCGTAGCTATCCGCAGACATTGCCAGGTGGCGATCGCTCGTGGAGAAATAGGCACGGGTCGCATAATCACTCAACATGCGCGAGGTATTAAACATGGGGCAATTCAGACGGATCGCATCCTTCATCTTCTTCACCCAACCCTCCGGCACATTGAACTGATCCCGCTCATAGAACAACGGTACAATTTCCTCCTCCAGCAACTCATAGAGGGCACTGGCTTCCACCAAATCCTGGAAATCCTCGTCAGCATAGTCCTCCCCCTGACCGATCGCCCAACCCGTGCGACTATAATCCGCCTCATCCCACCAGCCATCGAGAATACTGAGATTCGGCAAACCATTCACCGCCGCCTTCATGCCAGAAGTACCGGAAGCCTCCCTCGGACGACGGGGGGTATTCAGCCACACATCACAACCTGCCACCATTTTCCGCGCAATATAAATGCTGTAGTTCGGCAAAAACACCACATGGTGATCCAAACCTTCTTCCCGCACAACCCGCAGAATTTCCCGAATTAACTCTTTCCCCGGTGTGTCCTTCGGATGGGCTTTCCCTGCGATCACAAACTGCACCTGGCGATCAGGATTCCCCAAAATAATTTTTTTAATGCGCTTAATGTCATAAAGAAACAGATTCGCCCGTTTATAGGTGGCAAACCGCCGCGCAAAACCAATCGTCAGGGTTTTCGGATCCAGCACCTGCTTAATCTTTTTAATGGCAATATCCGTTGCCCCCTGGTCTAGAAGATGTTCCGCCAAATGTTGACGCACAAAGACCACTAGATCAGACCGTTGCTTCTCATGGTTGCGCCAGAGTTCCTCATTGGGAATATCCTCCACCTTTTGCCAAATGGGATCCTCCGGTGGCAACTCATCCCACTTTGCCCCAAGGTAGCGGTCATAGAGCGCTTGGGTCGAATCAGCAGCGACACTCCGGGCATGGACACCATTGGTGATTGAGGTGATCGGCACTTCCTCTAGGGGTAAATTTTTCCAGAGATGCCCAAACATTTCCCTGGATACTTCCCCATGGAGACGGCTTACCCCATTGATAAAACTGCTATTTTTCAGGGCGAGGGCTGCCATGCTAAAGGGGGAATCGAGTGCGCCAGTATTTTCGCGACCTAAACCTAAGAATTGATCGTTGGATAGTCCAAATTTGCCAGCGTAATGTCCGACGTAATGGAGGGCAGTATCTACGGGAAAGAGGTCAAAGCCAGCGGAGACGGGGGTATGGGTGGTAAAGACTTGGGTGGATTTGGCAAATTGTTTGGCTTCCTGGAAACTGAGTCCTTGATCCTGCATGAGGCGATGGATGCGTTCGAGGATGAGGAAGGCGCTATGTCCCTCGTTGAGGTGGTAGGTGGTGGGTTTGTAGCCGAGTTTTTCGAGCATCCGCACACCGCCGATGCCGAGCATCATTTCCTGGTGGATGCGGAGATCTTTGTCGCCGCCGTAGAGTTCGTCGGTGATGTCGTGGTCGTAGGGGCTGGAGTTAAGTTCAATGTTGGTGTCGAGCAAATAAAGGGGCACTGTGCCGACATCCACGCGCCATACTCTAGCGTAGACGGTGCGACCGGGGTATTCGACTTCGATGATGAGATCATTTCCCTCTGGGTCTTTCTCGCGGTGGAGGGGCATGTTGTAGAAGTCGTTGATGGGGTAGCGTTCCTGTTGCCAACCGTCGGTGTTGAGGTATTGGGCGAAGTAGCCTTCTTGGTAGAGGAGTCCCACGGCAACGAGGGGTAAGCCGAGGTCGCTGGCGGATTTGAGGTGGTCGCCTGCGAGGATGCCTAAGCCACCGGAATAGATGGGTAGGGCGTAGGTGAGTCCGTATTCGGCGCAGAAGTAGGCGTAACATTCTTTGCCTTGGCGATCGCCCCGATGTTCTTTGTACCAACTGCGTTCGTTGAGGTATTGATCGAGTTCGGCGATCGCCCGTTCCATGTGGGCAATAAAGCCATTATCCGCCGCGAGGGCTTCAAAGCGTGTTTGGGAAATCTGTCCCAACATAGCTACAGGATTATGGTTGGTGCTGTGCCAAAGATCTGGATCGAGCCGCATAAATAGACTTTTGCCCGAGACATTCCAATCCCAATAAATGTTATGGGCTAGGCGACGCAATGGCTCCAGCACCGGGGGCAGAACGGGTTTAACCTGAAATTTATGGGTCGGCTTCATGGTGATTCTCAAGGGCAAAGCAAGGCATTCTCCTCAATTTTTAGCAATTTTTTGAGGCTTTGTTCCCAGGGCAGTGTCAGAGTTTATAAGAGTTTATAAAAGGTGATGAAACTCCCCATATTTCTTCATTAAATGGGTAACAATTTGCCACAATTTTCTACGGAACTCGTTGCAAATCTATGTATCGA
>JBIKYI010000533.1:0-2788 GCA_044355355.1 Limnothrix sp.
AGCTTTAAGGTGCTCCAAGATAACGGCGATCTGTTCTTCGAGGTCATGGGGGGAAAAGACGCGACCTCTAGCACGGGGACCCAGAATCCAACAGCAGGCGGGATGACCTTTGGTTTCATGGAGCAAATCCCAAATGAGGGCAGCGGAACCCACGCCAAAGCAGATAATGCCGATGTTGCCGCCTTTGGCATCATGCTCCCAGTAGAGGGGGGTATAGTCCCAGGGTTGTTCGTAGTCGAGGGGGCGATCGCCAAAGCTACAGAGATCGGGATGTTTGCGGATGGCGGTGTCATGGGCAGTGATTTTGCCGTCTAGTGCCATGAGTTGCCCGGATTCGCTGATGCCGAGGGGATTAATTTCGATGAGTTCCAGATCCTTGGTCACAAGGAGATCGTACATTTTTTCGATAATTTGGCTCAGGGCGGGCACGAGTTGATCGCCGACGATACCCATTTTGCTCAGGAGATGGCGGGCATGGAAGGGGGAAAAGAATTCTTCGATCACGATTTGGTGGAGGTTTGCCAGGAGTTCATTAATCTCCATGCCCCCATGGGCTGATCCTAATAATACGGGGCGTTGCAGTTCGTAATCGAGGACAACCGCGAGGAAGATTTCCTGTTGGCTTTCGTAGTGGGCTTCGGCAAGGAGGACTTCTGGATATTGTCCGGCGATCGCCAGGTTAAAGATGTTACGGGCGGCGGCGATCGCATCGATGGTATTTTGGACGCGCTTAATGCCCCCAGCCTTGCCTCTTCCCCCACTACGTACCTGGGATTTCAGCACAAGGGGATAGGGAATTTGCAGGTGTTTGAGTTCCCTGGCATCGCCAACAATTTGGGATGGAAGCGTCGGAATACCCACCTGTTCAAAAAGTTGTTTTGCTTGATATTCGAGCAGTTCCATAGCTATAGCGCAACGATTGATGTCGCAATAATGTTGCACTTCTCCCTAGGTTCATCATACAAATAGCAGCATAATTTCCCAAGGATTGCAGTGAGATCTTTGCATTTACCTGTTTCTCCAGGCGATCGCCCCCTGTTGGCGTTCCTGGGAAAGGGGTAAAGATCAAGACTAAAACTGAGAAAAAAATAGAGTTTCGATGCTTCAGTTGCACACTTCTGAAAGCTGGGATTTTCCTTGGTACAGTCGAAAACTTGGGCAAGAGAGCTTCACTTTAAGGTTCCAGTTGATAGACTGATGGCATCATAGTCTACTACGTTCCGTAATGACTCCACCCAACCCAGCGAACCACTGGACAGATTTAAAGCCCTCGAAATGGTGCTGGTGGCGATCGCCCCGTAACCCCACTGCCCGTTTCAATTTTCGTTCCCTGTTAGTCGTGCTTGTCCTGCTGCAAACCACGGGGATTGCCCTATTGGTGGGATATTTCACCTACCGAGGGGGACGTAATGCCGTTTTTCAGCTCGTGCAACAGTTAGTCATCGAAACGGAACAGCAAGTTTTTACAGAATTAGACGTTTATCTGGGCAATGCACACCGCCTCAACCAACAATATGCCAGTGCTTTTCAAGAGGGTTTTGTTCGGCTAGATGATTTGGATCAATTACACCAATACCTGATTAAAGAACATTTAAACGCGCCAGAAATGACGAGTTTTCTCTTTGGCTCAGAAGCGGGTGATTTTCGGGTTGTACACCATGTGGAAGCGACAGAGATTAAAGCAGGCTTTTCTAAAATCCAGCCCAACGAACAGCCCATCGAGTTGGGAATTGCGACCCCTGCACAACCAGAATTACTCAGTTTATATAGCTTGAATAGCGATAATCAGGTGGGTCGGTTTCTACAGACGATTGAGGGGATCGATGTGCGCGATCGCCCTTGGTACAAACTAGCAAAAAAAAACCAACGACCCGGCTGGACGAAACCCTTTCAAATCGGTTCCACCAATCTACTCACCATTAACGCTTTTCGACCTGTTTTCGATGCCCAGGCAAAATTTGTCGGCGTTTTTGCCTTAAATCTGAGCTTTGGGCGAATTAATCAATTTTTGGAAAAGCTTGATCACCGAGGGAATGGTCTAGTGTATATCTTTGATCGAGATGGACTGGTCATCGCCAATTCCGAACAGGAACCCCCCTTCACCTTTTCCGGGGACTCTACCCTAGACGAAAAAGTCGTTACCGCTAACCCCGGTCAATTTAATCGTCTGTCCATCTACGACAGCACCAATCCCATTCTGCAAGGCATATTGCAGCAACAACATTTTCTCGACCATAAGCTCTTAGCGACCCAATCAATACATAGGGAGTCAGTGCAGCTCAATGGGAAGCGTTACTATCTCAGTCTTCGTCCTTACCAAGATGAATATGGTCTAGATTTACTGGTTTTAACAATTTTGCCCAGTGCACAATTTTTAGCGCCCCTCCATGCGGATCTAGCTCTAACCCTGATGACCTGTGGGTTTGCCCTCGTGGGTGTGGTGGGAGTTGGTCTCTGGGTGACCCAGCAAGTGACTAGACCCGTGAATGATCTCAGTCGGGCGATGGAAGCGTTTAATCAAGGTCAGTCCTTACCCTCGATTCAGCCCAGTCAAATCCAAGAATTAGAGCTATTTCGGCAAACCTTTGCGGCGGCAGTATCAGAAATTCGGACAAGGGAACAAACGGAAGCGCACCTACAACAGATTAACGAAGAATTGCTCCACGCAACTCAACTGAAGGATGAGTTTCTCGCCATGATGAGCCATGAGTTACGTACTCCCCTGAATGTCATTTTGGGGATGACGGAAAATTTGCAGGAGGAGATTTTTGGGAGTATCACCCCCCGT
>JBIKYI010000274.1:0-4782 GCA_044355355.1 Limnothrix sp.
GAACTGGCGCAAATATTGTATTGATATTGTGGATGAGGCTGTGGTGGGTGCGAAAACTTGTCGTCAGGGAAACCGATTTTTCGAGACGCGATCGCCAAGCTTGGAAAACCTGCACATCAGCTCGTCGGAAACTATAAATTGATTGTTTTTCATCGCCGACAATGGTGAGGGTTGCCTTAGCGGTTAGGGCTTCTAAAAGTTTGCCTTGGGTGGGGTTTGTATCTTGGAATTCGTCAATTAAAAAGGCTTGCCAACGTTGATGATAGTACTCGCAAACTTCGGGAGATTTTAAGGCTTGTAGGGCGTAAACTTCGAGATCATTAAAATCTAAAATCCGTTGCTGTTTTTTTGCAGCGGCGATCTGTTGCCAGACTAAGTGAAAAGCTTTTTCGAGAAGGATAATTACTTCTTGATTTTGTTGATCTAATTCATTTATTTTCACTAAAATTAAACCTGATTTTAAGACTTTTTCGATCAGATTTTTAATAGCCTTCAGGTGTGATTTAACTGTTTCTAATATTGCGGCATCATTCTGCCATTTTTTCGCGCTACCACCACGTAACTGAATTTTGGCAATCTGTTCTAGATGAAAATCAATTTTTTCTCGTTGCTCAATCACTTCCATCGCGTCTAAAGCAGCTTGGCGAGCTTCTTCAATTTTGTCGCCTGCTTGACCGGAACAACTTTGAAAACAGGCTAAAGCCGCTTGCCATTCATGATCCTTGAGCAAATTATCTAAGGCTTGTTGTTTTGCTTTTTCGAGTTCGGGTAACCAATCGGCAATTTTTTTATTTAATGCTGTTTTGGCGCTGAGGGGATCATTGAGCAATGCAGCGATCGCCTCCCGCATGAGGGAATAGGGAATTTTTTCGTAAAAATCTGAGGGAAGTTGATCAAGGGCGATCGCCAACTGTTCCGCCTGCCAGATATCCCCTTCCCACTCGTCTAGCGCGACAAAATCCGCAGGAACCCCGGCAGCTTCTGGATGTTCCCGACAAATACGACTGGCGAGAGCGTGAAAAGTGCTAATTTGCGCCGCTTCCACTTCTGCCAACCAATCAGTGCGATCCGGTGCATGGCTGGCGATCGCCTGACGAATGCGTGACCGTAATTCTGCCGCCGCCTTATTCGTGAAGGTCATTGCCACAATTTCGAGAGGAGATAAATTCCCTTTATCGAGGTGAAAATAGTACCGTTCCGCCAACATATAGGTTTTGCCTGTGCCTGCTCCGGCGGTAATGCTGACACTGCCGGGCGCGTGGGCAGCTTGCTGTTGCTCTGGGGTTAAACTCATTCTTCTTCCTCCTCGGTTTTACGGCAGACACTATCGAAATCGCAGTAACGACAGGCTTCCCGCCCAAGATCTGGCTCGACGGGGTAACTGCCACTTTTGAGATGTTGTTTCAGGCGATCGCCCGCAGCAATCAGCGCATCTTCTGGGGTAGCTTTTTTCGGAGAAATATCCTCGCCTTTCGTCAGGGAATAATACAGGGTTCGGGTTTCGGTTCCCGCTTGGTCTGGGTACAAATCAGCGACAACGGCTTTATAGATAGGCAATTGCAAATCGAGACAAGCCTTACCTGTTTCATCCTTGATGCCTTTGGGGGCGGTGGAACTCGTTTTATAATCCATCACCACTAAGCCCTGAGCGGTTTGGTCGATGCGGTCAATGTAGCCCGTGATCGGTAGTCCCTGCCATTCGCCCGTAATTTTTTGCTCTAATGCCAAGACGGTCGTATCTGCGCTTAAAAAACTAGGTTGGGCGATCGCCCGTTGGAGGATCTGAATATGTTCTTGGCGTTGACTCTCCCAAGTGGGTAAGTTCGGGAATTGCAGAGAGGCTTCGGCTTCTTTAAACCACTGCAAAAGTTGCGTTGTGTCGGTTAAATCGAGTTCGGATTGTTGCTGATAAGCAATGAGGGCAAGTTCCAAAACCTTGTGATAAAGACGTCCTCGCCAGCCTGCGTCCAGTTGATCGTCGGGTTCCTCTAGGGCGTTTAGGCGCAATATTTTGCTGGCAAACCATTTAAACGGGCATTGTCCAAGTTGTGTCAGTTGGGACACGCTAAATTGATAATTTCTGTAATCGAAGGGAATTCCAACCACTCCGCCATATTCGTCTGGAGGTTGGTTGTTGGCGCGATTCAGTTCAATCCCATGGGCGGCGATCGCCTGACGGAACACCGGATCGGCTTGCAATTCTGGGGGTTGTGCCTGTCGTAGATCTTGATGGAGATAAATTTGTCGCGCTTCCTCCTCACTCACCACAATATTCTGGGGCGCAACGGTTGGCTGTAACCCCAATCGCTGAATGTAGGGCGAGGCTTCCCCGACGCTGTAATTATTACCTTGGCTGTCGATATTGGCATAGGACAGGGTGAACGCTTTGAGGGGAGTTTGTAGCAGCGCATAAAACCGAAAGGCTTCCTGACGGGCTAAATCGGCGGCATCATCAAAGGTAAAACCCGCTTGTTTCAGGCGTTTGCGTTCATGGAAATCGAGCACCGGATCATCCTGAATCTGACGCGGCAATTTTCCCTCTAGGGCATCAATCACAAATACATAGTCATAGCTCGCCCCCATGAGAGTTTGGGGATTGTGGACTTCAACACCGCCCCGTCCCGGATAGGCTGCCGTACTCAAAACCGCCAAACTGGTCAACACTTCCTCCCGAAATTCTGTCCAGGCGATCGCCTCCTGTTGGGGTTCTCCTAAAGCTGCTAAACCTTCAATTAATTTTTTGTAAGCAACACTTTCCTTTGCCCAAGGTGCAGCATTTTTGCGCAATTCAAAACGGTCAAATATGGTTGTTAAAATTTGCAGCCATGCCTCCCTCGTCGCACTTTCTGGCAACTTTAGAACACTGAGATCGAGGGGGATTTTGCTTTGACTAATCTCCTGCCAAGCCGCGAAACCTGTGGGTCTTTGTTCCCGCACCTCTGCCCAAAAGTCTTTGCCTGCGCGGTGAGAGAGGGGATGCCCCAATAATTGCGCGGTTAATTCAAAGGGAAAATCTTGGGCGATCGCCTCCAAAAGTAAGCACAACCAAGCGCCGATTCTAGTTTCGGTGAGGGGAATTTGGTAGGGCAAACGCAAAGGCACTTTATATTCCCAGGCAATATCGAGCAGCAATGCGCCCCAAGTGGTTTCATCGTTGGCGACAATCACAATATTCTGGGCGGGAATATCGGTATGGAGCAGTTGTTTAATTTGCTTGAGAATGCCCCTCGCCTCCGCCTCTTTGTCAGGGTATACATGGGCATGAATCGCCGTTGCATCAAGGATTTCAGTTTTTTGTTCGATAAATCGTTGGGCAAGTTGTTCCCCTAGGGATGGCGATGTCTGCGTTGCGGGGGCATGAATTTCCCATCCCACTATTTGTAATTGTTGAATGGCATTTTGTTGGCGCAGAAAAAAGCCATGATCAGCTTGGCAGGGCAAATAAATCAAACTATCTTCACTGGCGATCGCCTGAATAAAAGCGAGTTCATCACTACGAGGATCGAAATAACCATAAATACAAAGATTCTGGGGGGTCACAGGTTCGGCGATCGCCTGCCAAAGAATTTCACTTTGATCTACCCAAGCACGCTTTCTCAGTTGCTGTTGATAATGATCGACCACCCGTAACAGTAGCTGAGTTTTTGGGGATGTTAGGCGTTTTTGATCTGTTATTTTGGATGAATCTTCTTTGAGTAAGTCCAGAGGATGCGCCACCGACTGCAAAATTGTCCGTATTGTCGGCATCCAAGTACGGATCGTCCCTTCCAAATCCTGAGGGTTAACAATTTCACGAATGCTTTCTCGCAATAATTGATAGGCATAAATCGCCGGAACAACAGTCATCCCTGCCGTATCGACAAGTATTTGCTCGGCAATATTTTCCAATGTATAGGGAGCCACATTTAAGGTTTTGGCTGTAAGTTTTGTCGGCGTAACAATCTTCATTGAAGCATCGTTCATGCCCTGAATATCTTGTTCAATATTTGCCAGACTGAGAAGAATTTTCGCCATTGAATTTATGGTAATGCTCTGTCATAGTTTGCCATAGTTTTTGGATCTTTTTTAGGCGATCGCCATTTATTTTGTGTCATTCTTAATTACTGAAGATGAATTTTATGAATAATTTTATAGATTAATTGAGAATGAATGGATGGGCTTATTATGTAGAATAGGTTAAGCTGATCGACCTTTGACATCAATCGAGATGACGGGAAAAAGCCCATCGTGAGTGATCTTAGTAATGGGATCGACTTATCTGGAGTAAGGATAAGAAATATTTTTTCTCTTAAAGATTGTTGACAGAGATAGGAAGATTAAGTTTACAAGGTTCAAGATTTGGATGCCATTAGGAAGTAGTTTATGCAGATTGCAGCGGGTGCAAGGATTGTCTGTCGTGATGCAGAATGGCTGGTTAAACGCAAAAGTTTAGTCGAGGGCAATATTGAAATTATTGAGGTGGTTGGGGTTTCTGAGTTCGTCCAAGGTAAGCGGGCGGTATTTATTGAAGAGGTAGAAAAGGACTATCGCCGCAATCAACTGAAGGTGCTTTTACCGGAGGAAACGACACTCATTGCGGATGGGTCTTCGGGATATGCTCACAGTCTATTGTTTTTAGAAGCTCACCTCCGCCAGACGACCCCAAATAACCCTGATCTTTGTCTGGGACATCGTGGCGCGATGGATACGTTACCCTATCAATTGCAACCAGCGGTGCAGGCGATCGCCAACCCACGGCAACGGATTTTGATTGCGGATGGTGTGGGGTTAGGGAAGACCCTC
>JBIKYI010000275.1:0-4770 GCA_044355355.1 Limnothrix sp.
TGTCCTCTTTCGGCGGCAGTGATGCCAGAAATTATGGTGGTGTTTGGACGGAGGATTGGGGGATGCATAATATGCCTTTCTCTGTGGATCTCTGTCTGCCTCCCCTCGGTGTGGTGGTGATGAAGATCGATCGCCAAAAAACGGCGGCGGCGATCGCCCAACAACAGAACAAACCATAGAACAACAGAATCACTAGTTAAATTCACGAGTTAAATAACGAAGTTAATTGAGGGGGAGTTTATTACAAGGCTCTACCCTCTTTTTGATGATGATGCTTGATTGTGGCGTGAAAAAAATCTTGCACATAAGCAAACATAGGCGATCGCCCCAAGGACTCTTATCAACTCCATATACCTGAGATAGAGCGAAATTGGGGTACACTTTTAAACGCATAAACAACGCATAAACGCAGTAAACCCAGACGGATCGGGAGAAAGCATTGGGCATTGAACTCCGCAGCTATGTTTATATTGATAGCCTGCAACTCCAACACGCATCCTATATCGGAACCGTTGCCCTCGGCTTTTTGCCCCTACCAGGAGATTCCTCCCTGTGGATTGAGGTGTCACCGGGGATCGAAATTAACCGGGTGATGGATGTTGCGCTTAAGTCCACATCGGTACGCCCAGCGGTGCAATTCATTGATCGTTTATATGGTCTGTTAGAAGTCCATTCACCCAAACAAGGGGAAACGAAAACAGCGGGTAGGGCAATTTTAGATGCCCTTGGGGTGACGGAACAGGATTGCTTCAAACCGAGAATTATTTCCAGTCAGATTATCCGGAATGTGGATGCCCACCAAGCACAATTGATCAACCGCAACCGTCGGGGACAAATGTTATTGGCAGGACAAACCCTCTACACCCTAGAGGTGCAACCCGCTGCCTATGCTGCCTTAGCTGCCAATGAGGCGGAGAAGTATGCCCAGATTAATATTTTGCAGGTGACGGCGGTGGGCAGTTTTGGTCGGGTTTATCTAGGGGGTGAGGAGCGGGATATTTTGGCGGGTTCCCGCGCAGCTTTGGCTGCGTTAGAAAATGCCCCCGGTCGTGAACATCTTGATGTACGTAATGAGTAGTGGGTCGTCTGATGCTTCAACCACAGCTTGATAGTTTAAAGATTCTCAAACGAGGCACTTTGGCTTGGCTCCAGTGGCGGCGAGAACACCCGGCGATCGCCCCCGATTTAAGCCAGGAAGATCTCAGTTATCTCAACCTGCGGGGCATTGACCTGAGTGATAGTAATTTATCCCAAGCAAACTTAAACTACAGTCGCCTGATCGCCGCCAATCTACAGCGGGCAAACCTCAGCGGCATTAAGGGGGAATATCTGCAATTGCGGGAAGCCAACCTGCACCATAGCAATCTCAGTAATGCCCAACTGTCCCACAGTAATTTGGTGGGGGCGAATTTAAATCATGCCTGCTGTATCGGTGCAGATTTACGGCAATGTCTGTTTAATGATGCCAACCTGGAACGGGCGAATTTAATCGGCACTAATCTCCGGGAGAGTAATCTGTTGGGGGCAAATTTAACGGCGGCTCAATTGAATCGCACTAACCTTAGTGAAGCCTTGTTAAATGGGGTAAGTCTGAATGAGGCGGATCTGAGTCAGGCAAATTTATTTGAAGTGGAATTGGCAAATGGTCAACTCTATCGCGCGAAATTTTTGGGAGCCAATTTAACCCGCGCTCACCTCCATAATTGCTATTTGTTTGGGGCAACTTTCCAGGGGGCAACCCTTAAAAAAACGGATCTCCGCTGGGCGATCGCCACCTACTGTAATTTTGCTGGAGCCGATCTATCGGGAGCCACTTTACGGGGGGCAGACCTACGCCATAGCGATTTCACAGGGGCAAATCTCCAGGGGGCAAACCTGAGGGGCTGTCAGCTTAATTTTGCCAACTTTGAACGGTGTAACCTGATGGGGGCAAATCTCAACGAAACCCAACTTGGACAAGCTAACCTCAGGGGCGCAACTATGCCCAACGGCGTAGTTCGGTATTAATGCCGCAGCCGATCCGAGAGTTTTCCCCTAAGATGAAAAGAGCAAAAGTCTAGGCAAACGCATTATTCTCTGATGGCAACCCCACCGGATCCCTTCGGCGAAGACCGTATTAAACAACTAAGACTCTATCTTTACCTGCTACCTGTCATTGGTTTTTTCCCTGCATTGTGGCGACTCTACCGCAAACAGGGTGATCGCCAAGAACAACAGGTGAGTCGGTTAGCTGTCACTCTTATGTTAGGCTGGCTCATTACCTATCTCGGTTTAGGTTGGGGCGCAGACCAACTGAATGGGGCGATCGCCTTTCGGGTCATGTTTTTCAATGGTCTTTGGACATCCGGTTACTTTCTCAGTTGTCTCTTTTTAATGGTGCAAGTCTGGCAAAAATCATCCAAGCCATCCCTGCCCGTCGTCGATCGCCTCGCCAACGATCTTGACCGCAAATTTTTCTCCTAGGATTTTCCGGAGAGAAACTAACCAAAAAGGGAACCTCTGGTTTAGCATAGCTATCAAAGTAGCCAATCATCACTTTTCAATTTAGACTTTCCGGTGTGAGGAAATCTGTGTCTGCAACAAAATCATCCCCCTCTAAAAAACAGGTTCGTAAAGCGACACAAGGTACGAAAACAAAGAATCAGCGAGTCGCCCAATCCCGCAAACCAGGGCAAAAAGGCAAACAAAATCCCCAGCCCAAGAAAAAGCCATTGCTCTTTTGGCATTGGGTCATGATTTGGCTGGGCTTAACCGGAGTATCCATCGCTTCTGCCACCGCCGGAGCCTTACTCGCCGTATCCCTCTCCTCCACACCGTTACGCCAAACCCCCATCGCCCCCGAAGAATTAACCGTTTTTTCCCAGGATGAGGCGATCGCCAGCCAAAGCCTGCGTCTACCCGAACTCACCCGCCCCGTTAACATCCTCCTCCTCGGCACCAAAGTACTCACCTCTGACGTAGAAGGCGAAAACCATCCAGACCTTGGCTACCATGCCCTCGTCAACTCCTTTGAAGGCTTGTCTGATACCATGCTCGTCCTCCGGTTTGATCCCGAAGCACAACGCATGACCGTCCTCTCCATTCCCAGGGACACCAAAGTCGATATCGACGGCTACGGCACAGCCAAAGTGAACCATGCCAATGCCTACGGTGGGGCCGTACTTGCCGCCAAAACCATCAGTAATCTCCTCGGTGGCACAGAACTAGACCGCTACATTCGCGTCAATGTCCAAGGGATCCAAAAACTAATCGAAGCCCTCGGTGGCGTTGATCTATACGTCCCCAAAGACATGCACTACCGTGACGATAGCCAGCATCTCTACATCAACCTCAAAAAAGGCGAACAACATCTCAACGGCGACGAAGCGATGCAGTTCCTCCGCTTTCGTTATGACAGCTACGGGGATATTGGACGTGTACAACGCCAGCAAATCCTCATTCGTGCCATCCTCGAACAGGCTCTCACCCCTAATAACCTCGTCAAACTGCCCCAAATCCTCTCCATCGTCCAATCCCACATCGATACCAATCTCAGCGTACAGGAGCTGATTGCCTTAGCAGGATTCGCCTCCCAGGTCAACCGTAGCGATATGCAGATGGTGATGCTCCCCGGTGAATTTAGCGGCGACGGTAAAACTGGCAATACTAGCTATTGGTTACCCCACCGCGACCAAATTAAAGAAGTGGTGGCGCAGCATTTTAATTTTGGTGAAATTGATGCGGGACTAAGTGAACCCTCTAAAGTAAGGGTGGCAATCCAGGATGCAACGGGTGATGCCAATGCTGTGCGTTCCCTAATTGCCTATTTAAACGATCTGGGCTACCAACGGATCACAGTGGCGGATGACTGGTCTGAACCTTTGCAAAGCACCCGCATTATTGCCCAGGGTGGCGATGATCTAATTGCCAATGAAATGCGTGCTAATCTTGGTTTTGGAGAAGTGCGTGTTGAAAGTACTGGGGTGCTTTCCACTGATATTACGCTTCAGCTTGGCAGTGACTGGAAAGCCATGGCAGATTCGTTAAAAAAACCAGGTCAATCAGCTCTATAGGTTCTCAACATAGCTCTCAATATTAAAAATTAGGGCAAGGGCAGGCGATCGCCCAATAGATCAAAACTCAGATTTAACTCTTGGGAGCAGTGAGTTTGCAATAGACGACATACTTTTACCAGCACTCCATTCGACAGGCAACCAAATCGCAAAGGTCGTTCCTTGACCCAAGATTGATTGAAATTTGAGCCGACCCTGATGTTTTTGCTGAATAATGTCGTGGCTAATGGCTAAACCCAAGCCTGTACCCTTACCCAAAGATTTGGTGGTAAAAAAATCTTTAAACATATTTTTCTGAACCGCTTCCGGTATCCCATTCGCATTATCCTGAATTTCGATACAAACCCAATCTTGGGAATGATCTAAGTCGCTAAATCGACTAAAGACTCTAATATTAATTTGTGGTTGCCAATCCATTACTTGGGGAGAATCTAAATTAACCGCTAAAAGTTCTTGCTTTTCCTCTAGGGCATCTAACGCATTGGCTAAAATATTAATTAAAACTTGGCTTAATTGACCAGAATAGCCCAAAACCTCAGGTAAATTCGGCTCTATCGTTTGATGAATGACAACCCCTTTTTTACGAAAACGGTTCGCCAATTCAAATTTGAATTGGCGGTTGTTTAAAATTAGAGAGTTTCAAGAAAGTAATGATAAACGCCAGTTGCGCAGCAAATCAATACTTCCATTCACTCTGAATTTCGCAAACAGTGCCATG
>JBIKYI010000276.1:0-4759 GCA_044355355.1 Limnothrix sp.
CTTATTGTTTTACTTAACATCAGAATATCCTTATGAGTCCCTCTTCAGAAAGACCCTAGGTGTTGCACTTCAAATTTGAATTGGCGCAATAATTAATTACTGAGGGCTTTCAGAAAACTTTGTAAACCACCAAGAAGTCCTGCTTTTTTGATTTTCGTATTTGCTAGGGCGGGATTCTCTGGCTCCCCTGCGGCGGGGGTCACTGCTGCCAATAATAAACGCTCTAAATGTTCACCCAAGGGCTTTTGGGCTTCCGTGGCGATCAGTTCATACTCGCCCTCTTCCTTCTCTAGGTACACTTCCCAACCGGATGGATAGGAACGCCACACCATTGCCCCCTCGTAGGGACGGATATAGTAAGCGGATTCGAGGGTACTGATAAATCTTTCACGCAATTGCCGTGCCGCGTAGCCAATGCCCACAATGGATACATCCTCCAGTTGGGGAATCAACATAATCACCGGGCGATCGCCAGCAATGGTACAAAGTTTTTCCACCTGGGGTACTTCCACAGAGGAAGGACAAACCACAATAAATAACTGGTCATCATCACTGAGCTTATGTTCCACAGGACTGCGGGAAGAGCCAATATCTGTCACCTTAAAGGGAATTTCGCCCCAATCGCGTTTTGCCAGAGCCGCTGCCCCGGTATCGGGAAACAACACCTTTAAACCCAAACCATACTGTTCTACAAATAATTGTGCAAAATCCCACGCCAAACTCTGGGACTTGAGGGCGATCTCCGGGAAACAAAGTTCCACCAATACCCGACCGCAACCGGATTCTAGGCTCGTGAGGGTTGCCGCTTTGGCTTGCTCTAGGGTTTCTTCGAAGGATTGGGGGAGATTCGACATAGCTACGCACAGGAAAGAACTCCGACCTATTATCAAGCTTTGCGGTGGGCTTCGTCAAAAATCGCAATGTTCTCTTTAGTGATGGCTCTATCGTGAATCTAGTATGGAATTCTTACAAAAGTGATTAAACAACAGAAAAAGTCCTTCCTTGGGGAAGGTGGCGAAGCCGGAAGGGGTGCGATCGCCTTGTATCCTGCCAAGCTCTCTCTACCAAAATTTTCTACAATGCCCTCAAGCAGTCAAAATAATCACTCAACTCTTGATCAACTATTTATATATTTAAAACCTATGGCGCTCAAAGTTTACGGAATTCCCAACTGTGGCACTTGCAAAAAAGCATTGAAATGGCTGGATGATGCGGGGGCAAGTTATGAGTTTATTAATACGAAGGAACAACCCCCGACGAAACAGATGATTACAGAGTGGGTGGCAACACTGACGGCAAAACCGCTGCGTAATACTTCGGGGCAATCCTACCGGGCGATCGGTGATGAGAAAAAAACTTGGACAGATGACCAATGGATTGAGGCTTTTGCGGCGGATGCGATGTTATTAAAACGTCCTTTATTTGTGCGGGATGATCAGGCGGTGTTGGTGGGCTTCCGGGCAACCGCAGAAGTGTTACAAAGTACGTTGCTCTGAATTTATCTTTTACAATCAAGATCGACGTAAGCATTACTTTAGGATGAGAAAATCAGATGACTGCGGAAACAGCGACTCAACAGGCGACCACAGAAACCCGTAATCCCCCCTGGGGTAAGGTGACCTTGCTGGAGGAGGGCGATCGCTACCGCATCAATCGCATCGAAGTGAAACCGGGTCATCATATTAGTACCCAAATGCATTACCACCGTAGTGAGCATTGGGTGATTGTGTCGGGGACAGCGCGGGTCATTTGCGATGACAAAGAAATTATTTTGACCTCGAAGCAATCCACCTATGTGCCGATGAATACTCGCCATCGACTGGAAAATCCTGGGGCGATTGATCTGGTGATGATCGAGATTCAGAATGGTGAATTCTTGGGAGATGAAGACATTATTCGTTTTGATGATGAGGGGAATCAGTTACCGAAAAAACCGCTTTAGGTGATCGAAATTTCTTGTCGTCCTTTTCCGGATCAAGTCCTGGATTAGGAGTACAGGGGATTGGTAGATGCACCCTGATTGATATCTCCGGCTAAATAGTCTCGGCCGGGGATTTTTTTTGCGTTTTTTGTGGCGATCGCCCCCGTCTGGGTTGGAACCGATATGCTTAATGGTTGTCGCTACTGGAATTGCCTCGCTTCATGGGTAATGTCGATCTAGATTTTGCGTTGGTGTCCCCCAATCTCACGTTGGCGGATGTGCCCCTCGACCATCGGGTTAAGTTAGGGGTTTTGGCTTCGGGAAGTGGGAGTAATTATGGGGCGATCGCCCAGGCAATTGCCGAAGAGCGTCTCAATGCAGAGATTCCCGTCCTGATTTATAACAATCCCCAGGCAAAGGTTTTAGAACGGGCTAGTAAATTTGGTACGAACACCCAACTGATTAATCACCGGGATTTTGCCACGCGGGAAGCTTGTGACCAGGCGATCCTCGATTGTCTCAGAAGTCATGGGGTGGAATGGGTGATTATGGCGGGTTGGATGCGCATTGTTACCCCAGTGTTATTGCAGGGCTACGCAGATCGCATTTTAAATATTCATCCCAGTCTCTTACCGAGTTTCAAGGGCATTCGGGCAGTGGAACAGGCGATCGCCGCCCAGGCAAAAATCACGGGCTGTACTGTCCATTACGCTAGCCTCGAAGTCGATAGTGGTGCGATTATTATGCAAGCTGCCGTCCCCATTTTGCCCAATGATACGGCGGACAGCCTCCATGCCAGAATCCAAGTCCAGGAACATCGCATCTTTCCTCCGGCGATCGCCCTCGCTATTCATCAACAAGCGTCTATTACATCCACAACCTAACCCATGAATTCCCTGATCCAATCCCTGCAACATCGTCTGATTATCTCCTGCCAAGCCCCCGCCGATTCTCCTCTCCATCAACCGGAAATGATCGCGGCGATCGCCCAAGCCTGTGTGAACCAAGGGGCGATCGCCCTGCGCATTGACAGCCCCGCCCACATCAAAGCCGTGCGTCACCTGTTACCGACCATCCCGATTATCGGTCTCTGGAAACGCACCTTTCCCGGTTCCGAAGTCTATATCACCCCCCGCCTTGAGGATGCCCTCGCCGTGATCGAAGCCGGAGCCGACATCGTGGCGATCGATGCCACTGCACGCCCCCGCCATGACGGAGAAAACCTAACCGATCTCATCCAAGGCATCCACGCCCAAACCGGAAAACTCGTGATGGCAGACCTCGACACCTACGCCAATGCAGTCCTCGCCGCCCAAGCAGGGGCAGACATCCTCGGCACAACCCTCTATGGCTACACAGGGGAAACCAAACACCTTATCCCACCGGGCTTTGAACTACTGAGTCAACTGGTCAAAGATTTTGAACTGCCCATCATTTGCGAAGGCGGCATTCACACCCCCGCCATGCTGCAAGAGGCTTTTCGTCTCGGTGCCGATAGCGTCGTTGTGGGCACTGCCATCACCGGAGTTGATCTTCTCGCCCAAAAATTTATCCAGTCGATCCAGTCTCTTCAAGCTAACTAGTCGAACCTAGTGAAATTTGATCAAGGCAATTAATGGTGGCGATCGCCCAGCCCTAGACCAGAGCAATCATAACCACCCAAATAAGCATTTACTCACAAAGCGATGTGGGCAGAGTAACAAAATTCGTTAGACTTAAGGAACCATAAAGTTTTGTAAAGTCCATCGTCAGTCCCCTGCCCAGAGCATCCATGAAAGCCTATCTCCTCGCCCTCCGCAACCCAGACATGATGCCCACAGCCCTCCGCGTTGCCTTCATCGTGGGAACGCTACTGTTCAGCATCAACCATGGCAGTGCCGCACTCCAGGGAAAAATGAGCCGTGCTCGCTGGTTTTCCGCCATCATTACCTATGCCGTGCCCTACTGTGTCAACATCCACGGTCAGCTTAGTAGCCAACGCAAACATCAAAAGCAGTCCCAGCAATACAGCAACAGCAAACAACGGGTTCTCAGCTAATCTTCAGCAGGCTTTTTTTCAACCTCTCGCCTTTACAAGCCCCGACAACAGTTTTTCTTGACAAGTTCTTAACAAGCTTTCTGACCCTTATTGGCAGCATCTTTCAACCAACAGGCTTCTAACAAATTAATTTTATAAAGATACCAAAACCGATTGGGATTCCACACGGCGGATTTTTCTGATTGACCGAGGGGCTGATTGAGATACCGTACGAGGGGGTCAGTGACCTGTAAAAGTTTGATCCACATAGTCATCCTTTTCATTTTTGCTAAAAGTTTTGGGAATATTTGCAGGGTTTGGATTATTGGCAATAAAAAGCGGCTGTTCATAGGTAAACGCCTGCCACAAAAGAATTTGTCTATGTCCTAACTGTGCCAAATTCCACGCAGAAACTAAAGGGAAAGAATTCCCGTTTAAATTCCTTTTTTTGGGTGAAAACCAAAAAATTCTGCGAAATAGTCTCTATTTTGATGGTGTTGACTTGATAAAAAATGTAGTAAAACAAGTTATTTACGTAATATTTTTTCAAAGAATCAAATTTTGTTGAGATAAAGCCTCGATTAACCTGATCTTTTTTTAAGAAAAAGTCACATTCTTTGATCCTTTGTCTGTGGAATTTTTCAGGATTTCTTTAGGTTTGTTGTCTGTCAATTTCTTTTCAGAGCGCCACGAATAATAATGACGGTGCGGTTTGTGCCTTTGGCGATCGCCTCAGGAATATTGCCGTGCAATGCCTGTTTTAAGAGACTTTCACAACTCGCCCCCATCACTACAATGTCGTAGGTTTCTTCCTTGATAAG
>JBIKYI010000277.1:0-4753 GCA_044355355.1 Limnothrix sp.
CCCTTGTGAGGAACCCGGATGGCTGATGCTTTAATCTGATTGAATCTAATCTGATTGAATTTAATATTCACAAATTAATGTTCACAAACCAATGAGGCAAAACGAATGCTTAAAAATAAGGAAGACTGATGGTCAATTAAGTTTTACATCAGTCTCTAGCTTCTGGGTAAATTATGACTGTTTACATAGGATGTTACATGGGCTTAATTTACTTTCTTTGGGGCGAGAATCATCATCATGTTCCGACCTTCACGCTTCGGTCGTTGCTGAATTTCTCCCACTTCTTCTAAATCGGTTGCCATGCGATCCAGTAGTTTCTGGGCGAGGTTGGAGTGTTGGATCTCCCGTCCTCTGAAGGTGATGGTTGCTTTGACTTTATCGCCAGCCTTGAGGAATCGTTGAGCGTTGTTGACGCGGACTTGGTAGTCGTGCTCTTCGATTTTGTAGCGCATTTTGACTTCTTTGAGATCGGCGTTGTGTTGCTTTTTCTTCGCTTCACGGGCACGCTTTTCTTGTTCAAATTTGTACTTCCCGTAGTCCATAATGCGGCAGACAGGGGGGACTGCAGTTTCGCTGACTAACACGAGATCGAGTTCTTCTTCTTCGGCGATCGCCAGGGCTTCGGCGGGGGTCATGACCCCAAGCTGATCACCTTCTGAACCGATCACTCGAATGGTGGGAAAACGAATTCTCTCGTTGATTTTCGGGAGGTCGCGTTTTACGCGTCTTTTATCTTTCACAGGCTATGCGTTGAATAATGTTATTACAGTTTCTAATAGGTTGACTGTGGATCAATGGGAATTGAATACATACGCCCATTTTACCCATTCCGCGTCTTTTCGTGACTGTATGTATAAATTTTATTGCTTTGTGCAGCCAGACAGGGGCTGGATCTTGTTTGTTGGGGGTGAAAAAAGTGCGCCAAGGTAATCGATTGATGGCGGGTACAAATGTTGTGTCTAGGGCGGTAATGGCTATGGATCAAGGTTTCTGGCAGGATCGCATCGGGCATCAGCGGAGTTTTATTTGGCGGGGGTTGCAGGTTCGTTACAGTTTTTGTCGGAATGTGGGGCGATCGCCTTCTGTTCCCAACAAATCAGCAACGCCTTTGGTATTGATCCATGGTTTTGGGGCATCGATTGAGCATTGGCGGGATTGGCTGGCTCTGGCTGCGGGCGATCGCCCGGTTTATGCGATCGATTTACTCGGTTTTGGGGGATCCCGTAAGGCGGCGTTACCCTTTGGTGTGCCCTTCTGGACGGAACAAGTTCACTATTTTCTAGAAACGGTCGTCGGTGAACCTGCGATTGTGGTGGGTAATTCCATTGGTTCTCTGGTGGCGGCGATTTTGGCACAACAATATCCTGACCAAGTACGGGCGATCACCCTCCTCAGTCTGCCGGATCTCGCCCAACGTCAGGAAATGATCCCCAAACCCCTACGTCCTATCCTGAGACGCATTGAACAGTTATCGATGCAACCCTGGTTAATCAGGCTAATTTTTAACATTGCTCGGCGGCGTAATGTGCTGAAAAAAGCCCTCAGACTCGCCTATCCAACCTTCACGGACATTTCCCCGGAACTCCTCGATATCATCCAATTGCCGACCCTAGACCAGGATGCGGATATCGCCTTTCTCGCCCTCAATCGTCAGGTGAGTCAACCGGATTTTTGCCCACCCATGGCAGAGGTTCTCCCTCAGATCATCTGTCCGATCCTGCTACTCTGGGGTGAAAAAGACCGTTTTGTGCCCCCGGCGATCGCCCCGAAACTCGCCCAACTCAACCCCAACATCACCCTCAAAATGCTGCCCGAACTCGGACATTGCCCCCAGGACGAAGCCCCCGAACCTGTATATCAATTCTTTACCAAATGGCTAGAAGAGACTGTCAGGCTGTAGTAATATACATCTTTGGTTTATTTTAATTTACTTGAGCTTGAGTCTCCCCACGCCCCGAAATCAGTCCATGATGAAGCATACCCTCTCCGTTCTTGTTGAAGATGAAGCCGGCGTTTTGACTCGCATTGCCGGATTATTTGCCCGCCGTGGCTTCAATATCGAAAGCCTCGCAGTCGGCCCCGCCGAGAAAGAAGGGATTTCACGGATTACGATGGTCGTGCCCTGTGATGAAAAAGAAATTGTGCAAGTCTCCGCCCAACTCGACAAACTGATCCATGTGCGTGAAGTGAACGATGTCACCGTTAAGCCCTGTGTTGAGCGGGAATTAATGTTGGTGAAGGTGAATGCGAATGCGGCCCAACGTTCCGAAGTGATGCAGCTTGTACAGGTATTCCGCGCCCGGATCGTTGATATTGCTGAAAATGCGGTGACTGTCCAGGTGGTCGGTGATCCCGGTAAAATGGTGGCGATTTTGCAGATGCTCGAAAAATTCGGCATTATCGAAGTAGCTCGCACTGGTAAACTCGCCCTCGTCCGTGAGTCTGGCGTTAACACTGAATATTTGAAATCCGCTGGAAGAAAAGCCTAGTCAAAGGACGGGCACTGAACTGGCACTTAAAAACTCAGGCACAAAAGACGAATAACAATTCTAGTCGTTCGATCTGGCAATACCCTCAAAGCGATCGCCGCCTGGCTGCCGTCCATGACATATCAATGTGGTGGACGGTTTCTTGATAGATTAAATAAGGCTTGGTCAATTAAGACCAATAAAAATCCAGTAGACATCAATAATTAATATATTCTCGATATTCTTTCCCAACTCTATTATTGCCCCGGATCTATGACCTCTACCGCTCGCTTCGCCCTGACCACTCCCCTGTACTATGTCAATGATGTACCCCACATCGGGAGTGCCTACACCACCATGGTTGCCGATGCGATCGCCCGGTTCCATCGCCTCAAGGGGGAAGAAGTCTTACTGATCACCGGGACAGATGAGCATGGTCAGAAAATCCAACGCACCGCCGAAGCCGCCGGGGTTGAGCCTCAGGTTCACTGCGATCGCATCATTGGCAGTTTCCAAGACCTCTGGCAAAAATACAATATCCAGTACGACCGTTTTAGCCGCACCACCGCCCCCAACCACGCCAAGATCGTTGCCGAATTTTTCCAGAAAGTCTGGGATCAAGGGGACATCTACCTCGACCAACAACAGGGCTGGTACTGCGTTGCCTGCGAAGAATTTAAAGAAGAAAAAGACCTGATCGAAGACCACCACTGCGCTATCCATACGAACAAACAAGCCGAATGGCGCGACGAAGAAAACTACTTTTTCCGCCTCTCCAAATACCAAGCCCAACTCGAAGCCCTCTACGCACAAAACCCAGACTTTATCCAGCCCCTGAGCCGCCGCAATGAGGTGATCAATTTTGTTAAACAGGGTCTACAGGATTTTTCCATCTCACGGGTGAACCTCGATTGGGGCTTCCCTGTGCCCACCGATGCCGAACATACCATTTACGTTTGGTTCGATGCCCTCCTCGGTTACGTCACGGCTCTCCTCGAACCCGATGAAGAGGTCTCCCTGGAACAGGCGATCGCCAAATTTTGGCCGATTAACCTACACCTGATCGGCAAAGATATTCTCCGTTTCCACGCCGTCTATTGGCCAGCCATGTTAATGTCGGCAGCATTGCCCCTGCCAGATCGGGTATTTGGTCATGGTTTCCTGACAAAAAATGGTCTGAAGATGGGCAAAAGCTTGGGCAATACCATCGATCCCTTTGCCCTCGTTGACCAATATGGCTCCGATGCGTTGCGCTATTACTTCCTCAAGGAAATTGAGTTGGGTAAGGATGGTGACTTTAATGAAACGCGTTTTATTAATACAGTCAATGCTGACTTAGCAAACGACCTTGGTAATTTACTCAACCGCACCCTAGGGATGTTAAAAAAGTATTGCCAGAGCGTGATCCCCGCCATTGACCTAACAGCTATTGCCCCAGATCATCCCCTGAAAAGTTTGGGACAGGGCTTGGGCGATCGCACCACTGCGTACTACAACGATCTCAACATCGCCGGAGCCTGTACCGACATCCTGACCCTGATCCAAGCCTGCAATAAATACATCGACGATAGCGCCCCCTGGACGCTCTTTAAAGCTGGTGAACAGGCACAGGTGGAAGAAATTCTCCTGACAATCCTAGAGTCAGTAAGGCTAGCCGGTTATCTGTTGTCCCCCGTCATTCCCAACCTGAGCAATCAGATCTATCAACAGCTTGGCTTTGAGGGGGATTTCAACCAGCCCCAAACCCTCATTGCCGCCTCTCCTTTTGACCTCCATAGTCAGTGGGGGATCACTTGGACAGCAAGAACTTTAGGCAAAGCAGAGCCTATTTTTGCCCGTCTCGAATTGCCTGAACAAACTGACTAAACTTTACGGATGAAGAGTCAGCAAGTGGGGAAGAGGATAAAACTTTTAACGAAGTTTGACGAAACTCTTATTTTCTCAGTAAGCTTGACTATTGGGGTAACCCTTTTTTAATAAAAGCAAATTCTTTAAAACACTTTTGTTTTAATAAGTTCTTATAGAGGCACAACACAAAATGCTGGATCACTTTGATAGCGATCCGGTTTTCTCGCCTGAACAGGTATTAGAAAATCGAGGTCGTGTAGCGATCTTTATTGATGGCTCGAATTTATTCTATGCCGCGCTACAGTTGGGCATTGAAATCGATTACAGCAAACTTCTATATCGTTTAACAGGTGGTTCCCGATTATTGCGCTCCTTCTTCTATACAGGGGTGGATCGTGCGAATGAAAAGCAACAGGGCTTTTTATTGTGGATGCGTC
>JBIKYI010000501.1:0-3024 GCA_044355355.1 Limnothrix sp.
TACAAAGTTTCCCTAGGGCGCTGTCCACCAGGCGATCGCATAGTTTTGGGTTTCAGTATTTTGGCGATTTTTATAGACCACCCGCACCTTATAGGAACCTGTGCGCGGAATGGGGCAAAAAATATGTTCAACGCTATCCACGGCACTATTAGAACTACAAACCGCTTCACTTAGGTTGTCGGCGTTGGCGGGTAATAGATAAAGGTCTAGATTATTCAAACCCAGATCCGTGAAGGTTTCGCCGATGTCATAGCGATCATTGCCATTGCGATCGCCGAGTTCTACCAAACGATCCCAGGCGAGGGTAATGGAGGCATAGGCATTGGCACGGAGGGGTTGGGCGATCGCATAATCCTGCGCAGATTTTTCGACGATCTGGTCATAATTCCAACCGATGGGCGGCACGGAGACACCGGATGACCATTGCCCTGACGCAAACTGAGTATAGGCACGGAACGCATTCAGTTGTCCTGTACCCATTTCAATATCCAGGGGAATTGCAGAATCCTGGGCAGCATCGGAATCGAGCCAAGTTGACTGATTTTCTTTATAAATGGTCTGGTTCATCCCCAACAAATTACCGTCCCCCGTATCGGCAACCTTATCGGCAGAATTCAGCAAGATTGCCTTAGTGACTTCATGGCGACGGGAATCTAAACTCCAATGTTCTGCTTGATCCCTCAGTTGGCGATCGCCATATTCCTGGAGTAATGCCACCGTACCCGTGATGTGAGGCGCAGCAAAACTTGTGCCACTGACCCGCTCCACCACATTAAATGTCGAAATCAGCTCTAACTGACTCCCCGGAGCCGTCAGACTAACCGCCCGGCGATCGCCCAAATTAATCTCATCCCGCACAAGCGAACGACCAATCCCCTCAGGAATACCACTCAGATTCGCAAAATCGATCTTATTAAACGCATCCCCCTTAAACCTCGTCGTATAGGCAGCCGTGATGCCATTGTAATGATCCGTCGGAATCGGAATGCCCCCATCCCCCTGGTTGCCTGCCACCACATGGAGCACATCGTAAACCCTAGCAGACCAATCCAGACATTGGGTAAACAGAGAATTGCCGTCTAATAGGGGATTTGCCCGCTCATCCCGATCAAGGGATTCCCCAAAACTAAAATTAATGGCTCGCACATCATCGCTATTTTGCAGGGCAATGTGCTGGGTTGCCAAACATTCCTCCGGTTGGGATGCTTCCTCCGTGGAACCGATGCCAGAGGAAAATAAACGGGCAGCGGGGGCAACCCCCAATTGGCGTTTATCTCGGCTGACCATAATGCCTGCCACCATTCCCGCATGGTCATCCACGTGGTCATCGGGACTAGCTTTTTCGTCGATCACAAACAGTTGGGAAAGTCCGAGTTGGGGCTGCCAATTCGCCCGTTTATCCAGTCCAAATTTGCCGGGTCTACCGATCTCGACTTGTCCAATGGCAATTTTTCGCCCTAACAGATCATAGGGTTCCGCCTGGAGGATCGTTGCCTGGATGCCCAGATCACCCATGGAGGGATTCAGCGGATTGGCGATCGCCCCACTCCCCACCCCAAAGGCAGTTAAACCAAAGGTCACCAGTCCTAAAACAGACTTTTGTTGTCTAAATCCCCGCATGATCTTTGTCCGTTAGCCTAAAAAGTATTACTAAACAATGTGAATTGCTACATAAATAGGAGGCAGCCTCTAGTTAAACTTATCGTAAATCATAGAAAAACAGTCTGAGAAGTTTATATATGGATACCGCCGCACTCTGGCAACGTTACCAAGATTGGCTCTACTACCATCCTGAACTAGAGTTTTATGTCGATGTGAGTCGGATGGGCTTCGATGAGGCGTTTGTAAAAAGTTTAGAACCGAAGTTTGAAAAAGCATTTCAAGATTTAGTTGCCCTCGAAGCTGGGGCGATCGCCAACCCCGACGAAGGACGCATGGTGGGTCACTACTGGCTAAGAAATGCCGACCTTGCCCCCAATGCTGCACTGAAAGCAGATATCGTTGATACCCTCGCCCAGATCGAGAAATTTGCCAAGGCGATCCATTCCGGCGATATCACAGCCCCCGGCGGCGCAAAATTCACCGATATCCTCTCCGTCGGCATTGGCGGATCCGCCCTCGGCCCCCAATTTGTCGCCCAGGCCCTCGCGAATAACGATGCCCCCCTTGCCCTCAGCTTTATCGACAACACCGACCCCGCAGGCATTGACAAAACCCTAGATTCCCTCAAATCTCGGCTCAATACCACCCTTGTCCTGATCATCTCCAAATCCGGTGGCACTCCCGAAACCCGAAACGGCATGTTAGAGGTACAAAACTTCTACAAAGCCCACAAAATTGATTTCTCCTCCCATGCGATCGCCATTACCGGAGTCGGCTCCAAACTCGAAAACATCGCCAAAGCCGAACATTGGCTCAGCACCTTCCCCATGCACGACTGGGTAGGCGGTAGAACCTCCGAACTCTCCGCTGTAGGACTCGTCGCCGCAGCCCTACAGGGTATCGACATCCGTGCCATGCTCGAAGGCGCAAAAGTCATGGATGATGCCACCCGCCTCCCCACCCTTAAACAAAACCCTGCCGCATTGCTGGCGATCGCTTGGTACTACGCAGGCAATGGCAAAGGCGAAAAAGACATGGTGATCCTGCCCTACAAAGACAGCCTGTTACTCTTCAGCCGCTACCTCCAGCAACTGATCATGGAATCCCTCGGTAAAGAAGAAGACCTTGATGGCAATAAGGTTTACCAAGGCATCGCCGTCTACGGCAACAAAGGCTCCACCGACCAACATGCCTACGTCCAACAACTCCGCGAAGGCGTACCCAACTTCTTTGCCACCTTTATCGAAGTCCTCACCGATCGGGACGGCACATCCCTCGAAGTCGAACCCGGCGTAACTTCCGGCGATTACCTATCCGGCTTACTCCAAGGCACAAGGGAAGCCCTCTTCGAAAATCAGCGCGATTCCATCACCATCTCGATTCCAGTAGTGAACGAGAAAACGGTCGGCGCACTGATTGCCC
>JBIKYI010000278.1:0-4736 GCA_044355355.1 Limnothrix sp.
ACGCAGCACCAGCACCGCCGTAACCCTCTCCCCCCAATAGGCATCCGGTAGACCACAGACTGCCACATCCTGCACTAAACCCGTCCCCCGGATCACCGCCTCAATCTCCGTTGGGTAAATATTTTCGCCACCACTAATAATTTTCTGACTTTGGCGACCCACAATCTGCAAAAAGCTAGCCTCGTCAAAGTAGCCCAGATCATCCGTTACTAATCGTTGAGGTTGATTAATCTGCGGGAAATAGCCAAAAAATAATGATTTTGCACCAATCGAAATCAAACCCCCTTGATCAACTTGCACATCCGCATGGGGCAACACCTGACCTGCACAGTCTTTCCCCGCCAAAAAATCCTCCGGCTTGAGGGCAATTACCTGGGATGCTGTTTCTGTCATGCCATAGGTCAAAGCAATCCGAATATTTGCCGCCCTAGCCTGGGTCAAGAGCGATCGCCAGGAGGGCGCACCACCGACCAACACCAACCGAAATTGTTGCAGCCATTGGGGACAAACATCGAGCAACACTTGCAATTGCGTCGGCACGAGGGAAAGGCAAAAATCGCCAAAATCCCCCTCAGGTAGAATGCCTCGTTTCAGTTCCCCGTAATTGCCTAGATAAAATTGTCCGCCACTGAGTTGCGATCGCCACCATTGCATCAAGCCCCCCACATGGTAGAGCGGCAACACACAAAAACAATGCACCCGATCAAGCTCGAAAAATTCCCGAAAACCTGCCACCGATGCCGCTAAGGTCGCAAAATTATGCACCGCAAACTTAATTTTGCCAGAGGTTCCCCCCGTTGGAATTAAATAAATTGGCGTAGGAATTTCGGTGCTAAAAGACAAGTCAATTTCAGTTGTTTCATCGTTAAATAAATCATCAGATAAATTAGCAGATTTATCCAGAATTTGTCTTACTTGATTACATTCATGCTCACCCCATTGACTATTTAGTAAAACAAGGGATTGACTTGTTTCAAAAAAAACTTTTAAACGCTGTACAAAAACTTGTTGATCAGATGAATTTAGACAAAAAATTTTCATTGAGCACTATCTTCAAGCAGATATAACAAGCCTAAATAGAAATGGATCCCCCTAAATCCTCGATCCCTCCGCCTTCGGCACCTCCCTTTCTAAGGGAGGCAATGAGGACTTTCACTCCTCAATCTCATACATAAAAGAGCATTGTCATAGCAACTAAGAAACAAAAATGTATTTAAAGCCCCCCTTACTAAGGGGGGTTGGGGGGATCTCATTTAAGATTGCGATAGATTATTCTCAATAATGCCGCCGCCCAGCACCTTTTCCCCGTCATACAGCACTGCCGCCTGACCGGGAGTAATACCAAATTGCGGTTCATCAAAAACCAGTTTTAAGCGTCCCTCTTCTAGGGGAATTACATTCACAGGGACGGCTTTACTGCGATAACGCACCTGCACTTCTGCCCGGATTGGCGCGGCGATCGCCTCAATTGCGACCCAGTTCATCCGGTTAACGGTGCATTCCTCCTGACCTGCGCGATCGCGAGTACCGACAATCACCCGATTCATCACATTATCCAGTTTCACCACATAGAGCGGTTCCGGGGCAGCAATCCCCAAGCCCTTACGTTGACCGATGGTGTAGTGGTGAATGCCTGTATGTTTACCCAAAACCGTGCCATCGAGATCGACAATTTCCCCTTCCCGTTGCTCAATATATTTATCGAGAAAAGTTTTCATTGAACCATGGGCTTCAATCAAACATAAATCCTGACTTTCTGGTTTTTTCGCCGTGGAAAGTTTCATTTCTTCAGCAATTTGACGGGTGTAATCCTTGGTATATTCCCCCAAAGGAAACAGAGTTCCTGCTAACATTTCTTGGGTCAAATCATAGAGGAAATAGGACTGATCTTTATTGCGATCAATTGCCCGTAATAATTCATAGCGCCCCGTGGTTTCATTGTGGCGAATCCGCGCATAATGTCCCGTCGCAATTTTATCGATGCCCAATTCTGTTTTTGCCCATTGCAACATGGGACCAAATTTCACCATGCGATTACATTGGGAACAAGGCAGCGGCGTAACCCCGGATTCGTAGCCCGTCACGAGGTAATCCACGATGTATTGCTGGAATAAATCGCGACTATCAACAATATGGTGGGTAATGCCGAGTTGGTCACAAATATCAGCGGCATCCACCATGCCTTCCGAGCAACATTGTCCCTTGCCTTTCATGAGCCATAGGGTTACTCCCTCCACCTCGTATCCCTGACGGTGAAGGATTCCTGCTGTTACGGAACTATCTACGCCCCCCGACAAACCCACAGCAACTTTACTCATGGCTCTTTTGTGATCTGTTTAGACAATTAATACTTTAAAGGTAATTCACCATTGTAACGAGATTTGCTCTGGTAATGGCGATCGCCCGATGGGTAAAGTCACAGCGATCTCAATGATGGACGATACCCACCCCACGGATTGATGTCTGATATCTGAAAACTGTGACAGACGATCAGCAAAGTGACACAGGGTTTCGTCAAGACTCGATTTATTTTTCCACAATGGAGATAGAAAAAAGGCGATCGCCCTTCACTGTGGAGCATGGGAACAATGACACGGATTAGTACATATCAATCCTTTAGCTATGTGAGTTTTGGTTGTGGGTCGGGTTTTCTGGCGTTGCTGGCATTTTTTATCCTGCAATGGTTGCATTTACCAGTGGGAAGTTTGGTGGATTGGTTAATCGGTATTGCCAGTTTTTGGTGGTTGTTGGCAGTGGTGACTATCCCTTGGAATATCTATTTCGAGGCGGAGGAAACGAAGGCGGAAGCGAATACCTCCCGCAAAAAAAATATCCCGGTCGATGCGAAACAATTAGCCTATGTCGGTCGGATTGCCCGCTGGTCACTCGTCTTGGCGATCGCCCTGCATATCCTCTCAGCAGTGGGTTTATATGCCCTGGCAGCATCCGGCATTAGTGCAGTGGGCTATGTGAGTAGCTTTGCGACCCTATTGCTGACGATTTTACGTCCGGCGGTGCGGGCTTACCAATTTATTGCCATGCGTCTGATGTCGATCCGTGAACAGATTCAATATCCCCGTGAAGATGTGGTGGAACTACGCCAACGGGTGATCGAATTAGAACATCTCAGCAAAACGCTCAATGAAACGATTGATACCATGACCGCAAACCACGCCGAAGAATGGCAAAATTTGCGTCAAGATTTAGCCCGTTCCCGCGCCGCCCTAGAGCAACTCCAAGCGAAAAATGAAGCCGAACACCGACAATTAGCCAGGGAAGCAGAAGGGGCGATCGCCCAACTGAGCGAAGATAGCCAAACCCTTAACCATGTCCGGGAAATTATTCGCTTTTGGAAACAGGCATAATCCCTATCGGAAAACCACACTTTAACCGTCCAAGCAGTCTCCATAGAATAGAAAGTAAGCGATTTCAGGAATCTCACCCATGTCCCAATTTTTTATCACCTGGTTAGCCACTGCCGCCTCGTTATTTATCACCGCGACCATCGTCCCCGGTTTGGCGATCGCCGGAGCGCCCCCCGCTTTAATCGGTGCAGCAGTCCTAGGGTTTGTGAATGCCATTGTGAAACCAATTTTGGTTATTTTTACCCTGCCCCTCACCATTTTGACCCTCGGTTTATTCCTGTTAGTCGTCAATGCGATCGCCCTCGGTTTAGTCGCTTATTTGACCCCTGGTTTAACCGTCAGCGGCTTCTTCCCAGCGATTATCGGTTCCTTCGTTTTGACCATCGTTTCCAGCGTGATTAACCAGTTATTGGGTCAAGATAAAGTAGAAGCTTAAGCCGATCTTCACTGCCTTTTAACGGTCTTTTAAAAATTTTTTCTAGGTCGTTTCTGGGCTATTTAGGCTATTTAAAAAATATGATTGCTATTGAGTTTCTACCGTCGATGGATGTGTAGAAACTTTTTTATTGTCCAGGACTATCGCAACAAAGATTCATGATTTTTTGTAACTTTTGTTGCGTTCTATTGCGCTCGGCTTTTGAGGGATTCAAGATAAAGCAGTATATGTGCAATATCTGAAGACAAAAATCCTGCCCAAGGAATTCTGTTGAAAGACATTTTGCCGATGTACTAGACTTGCTCACTCGGTATTGATCAAGCCTTGATGAATACCAGATCATTGCTATTGTGAAACATTGTGGTGATTTAAGGTGGCGATCGCCTCTAGAAAGGACTTTTTTGTTCTAATCTTCTATAGATTTTTATCCATGGAGGTGATTGGTAAAAGCAAGTAATAGCATCTATTAAAATAAATAAAACAAATCATTTAAATCTCGCTTGTTTAAATTTTTTTGATTTTTTGACTTTTTGACTTTTTGATTTTTTAAACTTTGAAAACAAGAATAAAAACCATGTCTATTCCCCGTTTAAATTATGCCCCCCGGAGCCAAAACCAAAGGGTTAAAGGCTTTGACTTGTCAGGTGAAGAACAACAATCTCCGTTCAAAGCCGAGGCTTTAACCTCCATGTTGGAGAAGGAAGTTTTGATCCGTGCTGCCTATCGCCAAATTTTCAACGAACAGCAAATGTTGATGGCAAATCGTCTGCCTGTTTTGGAATCCCAACTGAAAAATAATCAAATTACGGTGCAGGATTTTATTCGGGGTTTGCTGCTATCCGATACTTTCATGTTGCGTAATGTGAACGTCAATAACAATTACCGTATTGTTGAGATGTGTATCCAGCGGGTGCTCGGACGGGAGGTCTATAGTG
>JBIKYI010000279.1:0-4716 GCA_044355355.1 Limnothrix sp.
AACCTTGTGCTATTCCAAGACCTTGAGCATGCTGGCTTCTTCTATCAAGCTACTTATCCATTATCTCAAATTTCGGGATGTACCTATCCCTTTGAGAAACCTCTCTTAATTCACCAACACCAAAAAAGCGTCGAATAATTTCGACACTTCTTTGCTTTTTTGACTTGGTGGCGGGAGACGGATTTGAACCATCGACCTTCGGGTTATGAGCCCGACGAGCTACCAGACTGCTCTATCCCGCGGCGCTTTTACTATCATAGCAAGCTAAAGGATAATCCGCAACTAACTAGATTAAATCTCTTGGGTTCGGGCGAATGGAAGTTTAAATTAAGTGCTGTAAATAGCTGGTAACTACTGACAAATTTCAATCTTGCCACGCAGGATAGAGCGGATTAGGCGGTTGATGGCGAGGCGTTCTTCTTCGATGAGATCTTCGTCACAGCAGGCTGCCATGAGACCGTAGCGATCGCCTTCATGGAGTTGTCCGGTACAGGAGACATCAGCGAGCATTTGGTAGACGGCACCGGGGAGGAGTTGGGCGGGGGGGAGGGTAGAGAAAGTCATTGTTGTTACTCCTTAAGCAATGGGCAAGAGACTTGTTACATTGCCCACGACTCTATTATTTAAAAAATTTGGGGAATATTCCGTGATAGCAGGGGCGATCGGTGGTGAAGGCGATCGCCTAAAATGGTGACGCAAACCGTTTTTTATCGTGATTTATATCACTTGCCATGAGCCAAGCTGACAGCCCCGATTCCCTGATCCGCCTGAAGGTAACCATCGCCCAATTACAGGAGGTGCTCACAACCCTAGAGACGGAGGGGGTCGATCTACCGGGAGCTGTCTTGGATAATTTGGCGGCGGATGCGGCGGCATTGGTGCAAGCGCTGCAAACTCCAGCAACTGAACCAACTCCGGTAGCCATGGATGACTGGATCGATGGGGACGACACACCGCAGTCACCCACAACCCCAATCCAGCGCCCAGTTGCCTCGACTAAATCGACAAAACAGGTTCCCCCCCGTTCTGTGCGGCGGCGACAAAAACCTTGGTGGCAGCAACAAAAGGTCTTGATTGGGGCAGTTGGGGCGGCGATCGCCTTTATTTTTGTCTGGCAACTGGCGACAAAACAACCAGAAACAACCCTTGAAGCCAGCAACCCAGTAACGGGAACTCCCACCACAACGGTTGACACAGATCAAACAATTGAACCTAATACTGAAACTCCAACCATTACTGCCCCAGTCATTCCCCAGCCCACTGTGGAGATCAAACCTGCCCCAGAACCACCACGCCCCCTCACCCCAGAACAGCGACTGATTGCCGCCATCCAAGCCCAAGTGGATGATGTAACCCAGCCCTATGGCGATAACATTGTGCGTTCCATCGAGGCAGACTTCGAGCAGGGCACATTGCGGATCATCGTGGGGGATGCTTGGTATTTATTAAAGGAAAAGCTCCAGGATCGCCTCGGAACAGATGTTTTACGTCTGGCACAAAAGCTAGATTTCAACAAAATGCGAGTGGAAGATTTGCAGGGCAATTTTGTCGCCCGTAATCCCGTGGTGGGGGATGCCTTGGTGATTATGAAACGTTACCAAGATTTTGCCCCGGAGGAGTAACGCCCTGATTATCTGCGCCTGATTTTTCCCCCGATCATTTCCAATGGTCACTAGCCTGACGACCCAGAAAGCCGTTAAGATAGGGGCAAATGGCACTAAAAATTGGGTAACCTTAACCCTGGTTGTGGGCATGACTAAGCAAGCGAAAGTATCTATTCGTCAGGTGCAGTACCGCGATCTCTCGGCGATCGCCAAACTGTTGCAGCAGGAAGATATTGAAGTAGCCTCACCGCTCGATATTTCCCTCGAAGAACATCTCGACAACACAAGGAATTACTATGGCTTAGTCAAACTGCTAGAGGTTTTTCCCAACCCCAACCAATACAATTTTCATGGCTATGTGCTGGAGGTGGATGGTGAACTGGTTGCCTTTGTGAAGGTGTCCCCCTTTAACTCGGCTCAAAGCACCTGGCGGGTCGATCAAATTATTGTTGATTCCACCTTCCCGAAATTGCAATACCATGGCAGTGCTAGAGATCCCGGTTCGGCGTTGCTGCGGTACTGTTTTGACCATGTGCTAGAAGCAAGAAACTGGTTGTTGGAGGTGAATGTGAATGCCCAACAAACCTTGGCTCTATACCGACAAAATGGTTTTCAACCCCTTGCCCACCTCACCTATTGGGCGATCGCCCCGGAGATGCTCAGCGAACTAGCCCTCCAGGAACCTGCCATCCCCAACCTGATGCCCGTCGGTAATGCCGATGCCCGTCTGCTCTACCAACTTGACACCGCATCTATGCCGCCTCTGTTACGGCAGGTGTTTGATCGCCATGTCCAGGATTTTAAAACCAATCCCCTCGGTAACCTCGTCTGTCGGGTACAAAACTGGTCGCAGCAAGTCGATGTGGTGGAGGGCTATGTGTTTGAACCCCAACGCAAGGCGGCGATCGGTTATTTTGCTGTGCAACTCGCCCGTCAAGACAACAGACCTCACCAAGGTCGTCTCACCGTGCATCCCGCCTATACTTGGCTCTACCCGGAATTGATGATCAAAATGGCGCAAATCGCCCAAATTCGCCCGGAACAGCCCCTATTGACCACCTCCACCGATTACCAATCAGAGCGCGAGGAATTTTTTGAAACCATTGGGGCAACACGCATGGAGCATACTTTGCTCATGTCCCGTTCCGTCTGGCATAAAATTCGCGAGGCAAAACCAGCGGAATCTTGGCAGTTATCCGGTGTATTGCAAGGGTTACAGCCTATGCGCACCCCCATTCCGAGTCGCATGAATTGGTTTAAAAATCATCCGACCTTAAAACTCCCGACATCTCCCACGGAAGGCTCTTTTCTTTCTGATAATTAACTAACCTAGTTAATCAGTCAATCTCACGAATTCTTAAAATCGACATAAGAGAGCTAAATTTCATTGCGGGATCTAGCACAGACAAATGACAAAGATCGCAGCATTGGGTTTGGATGTCGGCCGCAAGCGCATTGGTGTGGCGGGTTGTGATGGTTTGGGGTTAATGGCGACGGAACTGACCACTATCCACCGAACTTCCCTGGATGCGGATTTGGCGGCGATCGCCACATGGGTCAAACAGCGAGAAATTGAGATATTGGTGGTTGGACTTCCCTACAGCATGGATGGCAGCCTAGGCAAACAAGCCAAACACACCCAGAAATTTGCCCGTAAACTGAACCAAATACTAAACATTCCCGTCGAATATGTAGATGAACGCTTAACTTCTGTGGAGGCAGAAAATCAACTCAAGGCGGAGAAAAAATATGCGCGTCAGGACAAGGGCTTAGTCGATCAACGGGCAGCAACAATTATCCTGCAACAATGGTTGAATCAAAGACTGAATCAGCAAAAATCTGGTAATTATTCAACGCAAATGTAAATAAAGCATCAACTTAATGTTGGTTTTTCATCACAATGTTTTAGGATGCAATTATAGCTTTTCTATGCTGCATCGCACATTTGGTAAGCTTATGCCTTTGTTCTTAAGCCCTACCATGCAATGTAAACAAACGTAAAAAAAATTATGAGAATTTTATAAATTTAAGAGTAGCGATATCATGTTAGTGCCATTTAGAGACATTGATAGGCTATCGACCAAGAAGTTCTAGGGCAATCTTCATGGGGCTGTGTTTGTTGGCTTTCTTACTGTCATAGAAATGCATTTGTTTACCCGTGGGGCATAATGGAGTCTTTGTTTAGCAATCCGGTTCTAGAGTCGGATGGTTTTTTAAGTCATTTGCCTGTAGCGATTTTTCGCAGGTCTTTGGATGCCCATTGGACAGTGGGGGCAGCTTCAAAGGGTCTTTTTCGCATTTTAGAAGATGTGGGTTTTGCCCCTGGACGGGCATTGCCTCTGAATTTTGTGCAGTTTGTTTCGTCCCAGGATGCGGTGTTTGTGACGCAGGAAATCCGGGGGCAGTTGGCGAAGGCGGCAGACTATATGCTGGAATATCGGCTGTGTAATGCAGCGGGGGGTTGTCGTTGGGTACAGGAGCAGGGTCAAGGAATCTATGTGCAGGGGGAGTTGCTGGGGGTGGAGGGGCTGTTTATGCTGTTGGCGGAGAATACGCGCCATAATCAGCATCTGCTCCAGGAACGGCAAATGTTGCAGCAGTTGATCATGGATGCGCCGGTGGCGATCGCCCTGTTTGATACCCAGATGAACTATTTAGCCTATAGCTATCAATGGTTGATTGATTTTGAGATTGAGGCGCAACGGGATAGTTTAATGGGGCGATCGCACTACGAACTATTTGATCAGTTACCGGAAGAATGGCATGAGCTACATAATCGGGCGATGGCAGGGGAATATATTTGTCGCCCAGAGGAGCCTTTTGTGTTGCCGAGTGGTCGCCTGATGCATCTGCGGCGATCGATTCAGCCTTGGTATAGCTCCCCCGGTGAAATTGGTGGCATTATCATCGTCAATCAGGTTTTAAATCAATTGGTCGAAGCGAGGGAGGAGGCGATCGCCCTGACCCACATGAAATCGCAATTTTTAGCAACCATGAGTCACGAACTGCGCACCCCCCTGAGTGGCATTACTAGCGTGGCAGAACTCCTCACCAAAACCAAGCTCAGCCCCCGCCAACATAGCCTGACCGCAACCCTCATCAAAAGCGCCCA
>JBIKYI010000282.1:0-4703 GCA_044355355.1 Limnothrix sp.
AAACTCCTGCCCCAGACTGCTTCCAACACCAAACCCATCTACAATACGGGACCCATTGGCTACTAAGCTAAAATCAAAGGGCATTGCACCAGATAGACTGACATGACGGCAAAAAAAATGCATAGGCTTCGGTCATCCGAGCATTCCCCCTCCCCAAAAAGCGCCAATCAACAGCGTCGTACCACAGCAGCAATGCGCCAGAGAAAAAAATCCCGTAGCATTGTTCCCCCTGCTGGTAATGCCCTAAAATTTCGGCTTGTCGTCATTTGGCTGGTGTTTTGTGGTGGCATCCTGGGATTATTTAGCCGTTTTTTGTATCTACAAATTTTTGCCTACGAAAAATTGCATGGCATCGCCAGGGAACAACAGTCGGTCACCCTACGCCCCTACATTCCCCGACGCACCATTATTGATCGCCATGGTAATGCCCTTGCTGTGGACGAAATTGTCTATAGTCTCTACGTACACCCGATCATTTTTCGGCAACTGAGTAAATTTCCTGAAAATACGCCGGAAGCAGTCAAGAAGGATCCCTATAAATATGTCGCCTATCGTTTAGCGAGTGTGTTGCCGGATAAGAAGGATGCGGCGGCATTGGAGCAACTCTTTAGGACGAAGGAAACCGGCATTTTATTGACCCACGATCTGGGCACTGACGTGGCACAGGTGGTCAGGGATCTGAATCTGGATGGGGTGGAGTTAGTCAATCGTTTTTCACGCTTTTATCCCCAAAAGGAAGTGGCAGCGGAAACTTTGGGTTTTGTGGATTTCGACCACTACGGACAAACCGGGGTCGAGTTTTATCACAAGAATTTGATTGAGCGGGAACCGATTGTGTTGCAGTTGACCCGTTCTGGTAATGGTTCCCTCCTGCCAACGAATTTGGAGGCGGGCTTGTTGAAATATGATGATTGGCAATTGCAGTTAACCCTTGATTTGACGTTGCAACGGGTGGCAAGGGAAGCTCTGAAGAAGCAGTTAGCCGCTTTTAATGCGAAACGGGGTGCGGTGGTCGTCATGGATGTGCATTCTGGTGAAATTTTGACTTTGGCGACGGAACCGACCTATGACCCGAATATTTATTATTCCTATTCGGCAGAGGAACAGGGTTCACTGTTTAAAAATTGGGTGGTCTCGGATTTGTATGAACCGGGTTCGACATTTAAGCCGATTAATGTGGCGATCGCCCTGGATAAGGGAGTCATTACCCCAGAGACTGTGGTGTATGATTCCGGCAGAATCATGGTGGACACTTGGCCGATCGCCAACCATGACTATGCCCAGCGTGGCGGCAATGGTTCCATTGATGTGGCGAAGGTGCTGCAGGTGTCCAGTAATGTGGGCATGGTTCAGCTCATGGCAAAGATAAAGCGGGAAGATTATTACGACAAGTTAGTGCAACTCCAGATGAATAAGCAAACGGGGATTGATCTACCTGGGGAAGGGGCGGGTTACATCAAGGATCGCGAAACCTTTATGGCGGGACGGATCGAGGCGGCAACGAATGCCTTTGGTCAGGGTTTTTCCTTAACGCCCCTAAAGTTACTACAACTCCATGCTGCCCTTGCAAATGGCGGTCTGCTGGTGCGTCCCCATGTGGTGCGGGGTTTGGTGGATAGTAAGGGGGAATGGCATCACGTCGAGGGAGAAACGGAGGTAAGCAATCCGCCTGCCCCCATTCGTTTGTTTTCTGCTAAGGCAGCGCAACAGGTGGTGGACATGATGGAAACGGTAGTGACAGATGGCAGCGGTAAGGCATCGGAAATTCCGGGTTATCGCATTGGTGGCAAAACAAGCACAGCCCAGAAGGCAGAAAATGGGATTTATATTCCTGGGGCAAAGATTACGAGTTTTGTGGCAATCTTCCCGGTAGATAAGCCGAAGTATGCGATTTTAGCAATTGTCGATGAACCGAAAGCGCCGAATTCTTTTGGGGGGACGGTTGCTGCACCGATCGCCAAGGAAGTCTTAGAAGTCTTGATCGCGAAGGAGGCGATCGCCCCAACAGGGAAGAAAACAGCACCCACTCCCACAGAAACAATACCGACTTTCAGAGACTAAACCTAAGTAAGGTATAAATTTAAAGACTAAATAAGGTCTAAGTAAAGTCTAAAAAAGTAGTCTAAAAAAGTAAAAGTGTTCCCCCATTTGCCTAACCGTTACAGAGCATTTTTCGTATAGACTCCCCACAACTTTGCGGCATATTTACTACTGCCCCTAGTCGGCGTGTTATCGTCATTGCCCAACCAAACCGCCGTGACAATATTCTGGGAAGGCACATAGCCCACAAACCATAAATCCACCGCACTATTGGTCGTGCCTGTCTTACCCGCTTCATCTAAGCCGATTCTCGCCGCACTCGCCGTTCCCCCCTGCACAGCCCCCTGCATCATATCCGTCATGATCTGAGCCGTTGACTGGGAAATAACCTGTTCCCGTTTCATGTCCGGTCGGCTGTCCGCATCATAGAGGAGATGGCAACTATCAACGGTGCTGCCTGTGCAATCACTACTGTCATAAATCCGGCGAATAGCATGGGGTTTGTGCCAAGTACCGCCATTGGCAAAGGTTCCGTAAGCACCACTCATTTCGAGGACGCTCACCTCGCTTTGCCCCAGGATTAAACCGGGGGATGGAGTCAGTTTTGAGGTAATGCCTAATTGTTGGGCAAATTTGATGATTTGATCAATGCCGACTTGCTGGGCAACCCGCAGGGCGATCGCATTTTCCGATTGCGCTAAACCCCGATACATATCCGTTGATGAGCCACTGGTACGCTCACAACCCCGAAATTGCTGCCCATCCCAATTGAGGGGCGCACAAGAAAAACTAGTGTAGGGGGAAATACCACTATTAATCGCCGCACCATAGCCAAATACCTTAAAGGTTGAACCTGGTTGTCTTTTTGCTTGTACCGCCCGGTTAAATTGACTGGCAGCATAGTCTTTCCCACCGACCATCGCCATAATTTCCCCGGTTTGGCTATTGAGCGTGGCGATCGCCCCCTGGGAAAAACCCACCTGAGCACCATCCTGCTCAATCGAAGCCACCAACGAAGCCGCCGCCGTTTGTTGCATCTTCAGATCCAAGCCCGTTTGGATATAAAGATTACCCATCTTCATCGCATCTTCACCGAGCAATTCCGCCAACTCCTGCTGCACATAACCATAAAAATAGGGCGCAGCATTATTCGACAAAGACCGACGAGCCTCCTCACTCAACCGCTCCTCAATGGGCGTTAATTTCGCTTGGCGCTGCTCCTGATCCGTAATCATGCCGAGTTTATGCATCCGATCAATGACCAAATTCCGTTGTTCTCTGGATTTATCCGGGTCAATAATCGGGTTAAACGCATTCGGAGCAGGCAACATCGCCACCAATGTCGCCGACTCCAACAAATCCAGATCCCGCGCCGATTTGTCAAAATAAAATTGCGCCGCATCCTCAAAGCCCGACTGCCCAACCCCTAGATACACCTTATTGAGATAGAGCAAGAGAATTTCGTTTTTGCTGAAAAAAGTCTCCATTTTCAACGCCACGAACATTTCCCGTAATTTCCGACTAGCTGTTTTTTCGCTACCCACTTCCGGAAATAAACTGCGGGCAACCTGTTGGGTAATGGTACTTGCCCCCTGGGTTACATTGCCCTTGCTGATGGCGACCTTAACTGCCCGCGCAATGCCAATCGGATCGACACCAACATGCCAGTAAAACCGCGCATCCTCCGAGGCAACGAGTCCTTTGCGGAGGTAGGGAGAAAATTCTGAGAGGCGTTGAATTTCGCGGTGGCTGTCGGTGGTGACGGGATTAATGGCGGTTTGTCCATCGTCGGCAAAGATCACGACGGGGCCTGTTACGCCGGAGGGTAGCGGATTGAGGGGATATTTCATCCATTGCCAGAGGACGATCAGGGTAATTAACCCGATAAAGCCCCCTGTGCCCATGAGTCCGTAGCGGATCGCCTGGATCCAAACGGGGGGGGTGAACTGGTAGGTCAGTTTAACGGCTTGGGCAAGTTCGGGTGGGGCGAGGAAGACCACATCGCCGTGGCGGAGGGGATAGCTTTTCACTCGACGTTTGTTGATGTAGATGCCGTTGGAGGATTGTTCATCCTGGATGATGTAGTGGCGGGGATTGGTGGGATCTTTGCGGAGGGAAAAATGTTTGCCGCTGACGGTCTCGGTGCGGATGGTGATGTCTTGACTGGAGCTACGTCCTCCGGTGAGGCGATCGCCAACGAGGGGATAGGACTGGGTTTGTCCTTCGATGTGGAGTTCAGGAACTTTTGCGCCGGGTCTGAGGGTCTGCTGCCCAAAGTGGATGACGGTATTAATGGCTTGGGTTACCATTTGTCCCAGTTGAGTTTTGGGAGGTTGGGAATTAGGCTGGGTCATCGATCACACCGCTACACAAAAGCACCATAGAGTTACAAGATCTAGGGTAGTCAATTTTAGGCTGATTGCGTGATTCGTTACAGATCTGACTATGGATTCAGTACGAGCCAATTGGACTTCATTTGCCCTTGAATCAGATGGTTTTCGGCTTAAATTGCTGACTAACCCTGTCCTTGTGCTGCGGGGCGTTGGTGAATTAAGAGAGGTTTCTCAAAGGGATAGGTACATCCCGAAATTTGAGATAATGGATAAGTAGCTTGATAGAAGAAGCCAGCATGCTCAAGGTCTTGGAATAGCACAAGGTTTTAC
>JBIKYI010000281.1:0-4703 GCA_044355355.1 Limnothrix sp.
ACTGGCAGTAATGCCTCTGTAATTAATGCAGGCGAGGTGCTTAAAGTAACCTTCAAGCTGCAAAATGCCGCTACAACCGACGCGGATCTTTTGGCTGCTTTCTCCAGCACTCCTCAAAAACTGGGCATGGCATTCCATGTTCAGTCTATTACAGGTGGTTATAGCGAATGGTATGAAGCTACTCCTCCTGGTGAACCCCCAACGGAAGTCCCTACTCCTGCGGCGGTTCTACCTGTGCTGGGTAGTCTGTTCGGCTTCGCTCGTCGTAAGAAAGGTGAAGCTACCGAAGCTTAAGGGATTGTCGTTGGATTTGTGCTTGAAGGATGACTTATTAGTCGTCGAGCGTAAATTAAACCCTCAATCAATGATTAATAAAATATCTGTTAAATGGGAGACAGGGCTTTAGGCTATGTCTCTTTTTTGTTTGGTTTTGGTTTGGTTTGTCGTCATGGGGCAACTATGGACTATTTTTAACGATTTCTATGTTTCAATAATCGCCGTTTCTGCTTCCTAGTGAAGAATGCCAAAATAGGAAAAACCAGTTCGTGTCGAGGTAAAAAGATATGGCGATCGCCACCGCAAAAACCGCAGCTACCCAAGAAATCCAGAGTTTACCCCAGGGGGATTTACAGCAAAAAATCAAGGCAATGCTGGATCCTGTAAGTTACCTGGGTCAGCTTGCCCGACTGAATCCGGATCTCGCGACGATGCCCGCTGCTGGATATCCCAAACCTTTGATCGTCACCTATCACCCTGAGGCAGTCAAAGTAATCTTGACCAATGACACGCTGTTCACTGCGCCGGGGGAACTCAATGCCATCATGGAACCCCTTTTGGGGACTCGCTCCCTGATTAGTGCCAGTGGCGATCGCCATCGTCATGAGCGGAGACTAATTATGCCACTATTCCATGGCGCAAGAATGCATAACTATGGTGCAATGATTACCCGCATCATCCAGGAAGAATTAGGCAAACTTCCCGTGGGCAAACCTTTCCTCGCCCAGGATCTCACCCAGGCGATCACCCTCAGAACCATTATCGAAGTGGTTTTTGGGATCACAAATGGCGATCGCTACGAACCCATTATCGCCATGACCCGTAAACTATTGGGTCGTTTTAAATCCCCCCTAGCCAATAGTTTTCTGTTTTTTACAACCCTACAAAAAGACCTCGGCGCTCTGAGTCCCTGGGGCAGTTTTATCCGCGATCGCCAAGCCCTGGATGACCTAATTTTTGCCGAAATTCACGAACGGCGTGCCCAACCCAATGGCGATCGCACCGATATTTTGTCTCTGCTCATGTCCGCCACAGACGAAGCAGGTAACGGCATGGACGACTTACAACTGCGCGACGAACTGATGACCCTCCTCTTTGCCGGGCACGAAACCACGGCGATCGCCCTAGCCTGGGGGATGTATTGGCTCCACAGCCAGCCCGAAGTAATGACCAAAATCCGCACCGAAGTCCAAGAACTTGGGGCAAACCCCGATCCCATGGCAATTTATCGCCTGCCCTACCTCAGCGCCGTCTGCAACGAAAACCTACGCATTAACCCCGTCGCCATGTTCACCTTTGCTCGCCAAGCCCAGCAAAGCACCCGCCTACTGGACTACACCATCGAACCCGACGATATCCTGATGGGCTGCATTTACCTCCTTCACCAACGCCTCGATCTCTATCCCAACCCCCGTGAATTCCGCCCAGAACGTTTCCTCGAACGACAATTTACCCCCTACGAATTTATGCCCTTCGGTGGTGGTGCGCGACGCTGTGCCGGGGAAGCCCTCGCCCTCTTTGAATTACGCCTGGGTCTTGCCGCCTTTGCCACCCAAGCCCATTTCACCCTACTAGAAAAATCCCCCGTTCAAGCCAAACGTAAAGGCTTAGTTCTCTCACCAGCAACAGGCGTAAAAATGCGCTTTGATGGCATGAAATCGAAGGGTATAAGCTGAATTTTTATGACTATTCCAAATAAAAATTAGACATTCATTGCCTCCCTTTTTAAGGGATGTGCCGAAGGTGAAAGAATAAGCTTGCCGAAGTGCGGAGGAATCAGAAATTCTCAAACTTAAACGAAACGACTATAACTAATGAACACCCAATTCCGTTGCCACTTTATGGGCACAGGCAAAACCTGAAAAAGCAACGGCATTTAAGCCCTGTCCAGGAAAGGTACTATCCCCAACACAATACAATCCCGGCATTTCTGTTTTATTCACCTTCGGCCAGCCCGCATTCAGGTTAAACATGCCGAGCAAACCTAATAATTTCTTCTGGGGAATCGGCCCATAGGAACCGTCGATGCGCCCTAAAAATTTGCGGTGGGTGCGGGGTGTGCCCACTTCCATAAAGTCGAGTTTTTCGTTTAAGCCAGGGAAAATTTTCTCTAGACGTGCCAAAAGACGATCCGCTGCTGCTTCTTTTTTCGCTTCATATTGCTGGGGACTAAGGTCTTTCCACTCGTCAATAAAACTGGGGGTAAAGGTGTGGATAATATGATGTCCTGCGGGGGCAAGGGTGGGGTCTAACAGAGTCGGAATTGACACGAAAATTGTGCCTTGTTCGTCTTCCATGTTGTCCCAATTTTCCAGCAGGATATGGTGACAATCGGCATCTGCTAGTAATAAATCCGCTTTTACGCCGAGGTGAAGACTGAGAAAACTAGGGGATTTTTTGTAGCGATCGCCCCATTGTTTTTCAAATTTCGGCTTATTTTCGGCGGGTAATAATTTCTCGAAGGTATCCCAGCGGGTCGCATTAGAAACAATCTTTTTGGCGCGGTATTCCTGACCATTGACGAGGCGCACCCCAACCGCTTGATTATTTTCAGTAATAATTTGGTAAACATTGGCTGCATATTTAATTTCGCCGCCGTATTTTTCCAGTCCTTCCGCCAGTTTTAAGGGGATTTGTCCCACGCCCCCCTCTGGATAATTGATCCCCCCATAATGGCGATCGCTAAAGACCATTCCCGCGTTAATCATAGGCGTTAAATCCGCAGGAACCACTGACCAGCAATAACATTCCATGTCAATGAATTGAAGCAATTCTGGGTCTTTAATATGGCGACGGGCAATGTCTCCCGCATTTTGTGGCAAATATTTTAATAAGCCTAAGCAGGATAAAGGTTCCTGGACAAAAACACGTAGTAAATAGCGGATTTCTTCTAAGGAGAGAAGCTCCATACTATTGAGACAATTAAACACATCCCAACATTCCCCATAAAACTGCCGAATGCCCTGTTCTTCCTGGGGGAAACGAGTAATTAATTCCTGTAAAAAGGCTTCATAATCACGGTGGACGCGAATGTTTAAATCGTTCGGTAAGTGATAGCTAATTTGTACTGGATCAGGAATGGTTTTAATTTCCATATCCACGGCGGCAAGGGCACGGGTGAGCAAATTGGTTGTCCCGCGATCGCCAAAGCCAAAAATCATCGATGCCCCCACATCAAAGCGGTAACCTTCCCGCTCGAAATAACCCGCACTACCACCGGGGATCAAATACTTTTCGAGGACAAGCACCTTGATGCCCTTTGCTGCCAATTGCGTCGCCGTCACCAGTCCCCCCACGCCGGAACCAATCACAATCACGTCATATTCAGGGGCGGAAGTTGCAGCGGAGGTAGTCATCGGTAACTTTATAGATATTTAAAAAGGTTTGTTAACAAATTGTAATACTTGGCTAGTGTACCCCTATTTATTTTCGAAAAGGAAGTAAAACGGCAAAATCATCTAATTAGTAGACTTGGGCGACTTTGGCGAGGAGTTGCAGGGGGGTCAAGGCTTTGAGAAAGTCCAGTTGGGGGCGATCTCGCACGAGTAAGGCTCCGGCAAAACCTAGGGAATTCACGGCAATACGCTCATAACCCTCCTGTACACGGGGGATTACCATCATCCAGCGACGGGTGACGAGCAGATTGTAGGGGGCGCTCTGTTGTCCGTTGCGTAAGGGTTTGCTGATCAAATTGAGATGTTTTAACAGGCTTTCATAGATCTGAAACAGGTCTGTGCCGTCGTAATGTTCGGGTAAGGGGGCGATCGCCTGACGGAAGGGTAAGGTTTTAATTTCGGTGGGTTGGGATGTCGAAAAATCTAGGGTGGCGATCGCCTTTTCGATAGGCACAGCAAAGGCATCAAGCTCCTTAGAAAAAGGGATCAATTGCAAATGTTTGTGGGGTTGACTTGCTCCCGCTAATTTTCCCGCATTATAAAAAGCCAAACCATCTAATTCCGTCATGCAAATCGAGAGGGCATCAAAATCAGCTTTAGTAATCCAATCTTCCTGGGACTGAAAATCCCGCGTAATGATCAAAATATGATGATCCACCACATTAAATTTATTGAGCAAACACACATGATTTGCCGCTAGATCACAGACAAACAAATCCTCTTCATAGGGCAAAAAAGGATTGACTTTGCGTTTAACCTGGGTCTCTTGGTAGGTTTCTTTGGTTTTAATTTTTTCGAGAATTCTCACGACAAAAGCAATGCCCTGATCTTCAACAATTGTTTCACTGGTGGTGAGTGAAATTAATGCTTGTTTTTCCCTGGCATCGGCTGTAGTTTTCTGAATTTGCTCGAACAGCGACATGATTTTTTGACTGACTTAGACGGATTGGGTTGATGTGATTGATCGGGTTTAAATGATTTGATCAATTTGATCAAATTGAAGGAAATTTCGCAAAAGAGTCAAAGTTAGTT
>JBIKYI010000156.1:0-6453 GCA_044355355.1 Limnothrix sp.
AGAAAGACCCTAGGTGTTGCACTTCAAATTTGAATTGGCGAATTTATAATGTCCAATTGATAAAATGATGATGATTGATCAAATCTGTTTTATCGATATTTTCTTTATCTAAATGATGATTTATTGCACAGTTAAGAATAAATCAAGCACCAATAAATTCACCAATTTCCATCTCTATTAAACCCAAATTATGCAACCGATTAATCTTATTGAACATCCTGAAGGTGGTCGTTTCCGAGAAGTATTTCGCTCCGGTCATTTGGTTTCGACTGTTGCGGGATTAAGCCGTTCAGCCTTAACCCATATCTATTTTTCCCTCGCTGCGGGGGAGACAAGTCGGTTCCACAAAGTGACTGCTGATGAGGTTTGGAATCTGTATCAAGGGACTGGTTTGCATCTGTATCTCTGGGATGGCACAGAAAATCGCCCTGAGTGCATTACCTTATCGGCTGAGAGTAATTGTTTTTGTTATGTGGTTCCGGCAGGAATGTGGCAGGCAGCAGAACCGATCGCCGATGGGGTTTTAGTTGGCTGTTCCGTCGCACCGGGTTTTGAGTTTGCCGATTTTACGCTGATCGATCCAGCCTCAGGCGAGGGGGCATTGCTCATGGCGATCGCCCCGGAACTACAAAAATTTATCCTGTCCTGAATCCCACCATCATAAGGAAGATCAGCGCAACATTAACTTCAACAAATTTCTTTGTTGTTTATGCGTATTTTCTTTTTGTAAGGTGGCACCCAGATTTGAACTGGGGAGTGGAGGTTTTGCAGACCTCTGCCTTACCGCTTGGCTATGCCACCGTGTCAACAGTTCGCTATTATAGCAAAGCTTTTGTTCACATCACAACTTTATTTTTTTGATATGGAAGTTATCCCCGCAATTGATCTACTCGGTGGTCAGTGTGTCCGACTGTACCAGGGCGATTATGACCAGGCTCAGGTGTTTAACGATAATCCCGCTCAGATGGCGAAAACCTGGGCAGATCAAGGGGCAACGCGGTTACATGTGGTCGATCTCGATGGGGCGAAACAAGGCGAATCAGTCAATCTGGGGGCGATCGCCAGTATTGTGGCTGCCATTGATATCCCGGTGCAGGTGGGCGGCGGCTTACGGACGGTTGCCAGTGTGGAACAATTGTTTGCGGTGGGCGTAGAGCGGGCGATTATTGGTACTGCTGCCGTGGAAAACCCGGAATTAGTCACAGAACTTTGCACCAAATATCCCGGTCGGATCGCGGTGGGGATTGATGCTCGCAATGGCAAGGTGGCAACGAAGGGCTGGCTAGAAACCTCTGAAGTGATGGCGACGGATCTGGCGCAACGGATGGCACAGCAAGGGGTGACAGCGATTATCTACACGGACATTCACCGCGATGGCACAATGGCGGGTCCCAATATTGACTCCCTCCGGGAATTGGCGGCGACCATTGATATTCCGGTGATTGCGTCCGGTGGAGTGAGTTCCTTAGCGGATTTGGTAAATCTGGTGGCTCTGGAGGCGCTGGGGGTCACTGGGGCGATCGTCGGACGGGCTATTTATACAGGGGATGTGGATCTCGCTGAAGCGGTTAAAGCCGTTGGTAATGGTCGTTTACAGGATGTTTTGTCTAACGGTGATACGGCGATCGCCTAAATTCCATGCTAGATTTGTTCGGTAAATGTTGAAATCTAACGATCAATATTGCGATAGATCCTCCACTGTTTATTCTGAATTATTCTGAAAAATAAAGTCTGATCACTATTTAGCTGAATGGGATGAATAAATACGTTATGGAACAAATCTAGCTTGCAGTCATTCTGAACCAGTACTTCTAATGCTGCAATAGTTTAGATATCAGGTGTGCTGTCCGCTCCTAATTCCGTCCTTGTTGATTTCTATAGTCTTTATGTTTAACTCTTTACAAAAACTCGTCTGTTGTGGTTGGGGATGTTTGCCCCGTCCCCTGCTCAGGCGGTGGATATGCGTGTTGCAGTGAGTAAAGTCAGTACAAAACTCCAGGTGGGCAGTTCGACGAATGCCCTAGTCAAAAATGGTCGGGGGCAAGTCCTTGGTGAAATTGTGGCGATGAGCGCCTTTGATGTGAATAAGCGTGGTAGTCAGCTTGCCTTTGACCGTTGGCAGGATGGCGAACTGTGGGTTGAACCGAAAAGTGGTGGCTATGTCTGGATCGGCGATCGCTGGTATCGCGGTAAAACCCAAATTCGTCTGAGTGGTGGGGCGATCGTAGCAGTGAACCACGTCAACCTAGAGGACTATCTCTACAGTGTCGTCGGCGCAGAGGCAATTCCCAGTTGGCCCCAGGAAGCATTAAAAGCCCAGGCTGTGGCAGCGCGTACCTATGCCCTCAAGAAGCGAACTGAAAATGCTCGCAATTTTTTTGACCTAGATGCGACGACTGTGAGTCAGGTTTATAAGGGTCTCAATAGCGAATACAGCACGACCCACGAAGCGGTGAATGCTACGGCGGGTCAAGTGATGACCTATAACGGCAATGTGATTCTCGCGGTGTTCCATTCCTCCTCGGGTGGACATACGGAAAATGTGGAAGATGTCTGGACTAGTCCTTTGCCCTATTTACGGGGTGTTGTGGACTATGATCAGTCGGCTCCGGTGTATCAGTGGGGGACAAATATCACCGCTAGTCGCTTGGGTCAACTCATTGGTGGTGTGGGCACGGTGAGACAGATGGTTCCCCAGCGGAAAACGCCCCAGGGTCGTGTGATTACCATGAAGGTGGTGGGCGATCGCGGGTCTAAAAATATCAGTGGTGAACAACTACGTTCTTTGTTAGATCTCCGCAGTACCTTGATCGACGCAAGTGTGAGCAATGGCAATGTTTATATCTATGGCAAAGGCTTTGGTCATGGCGTGGGTTTAAGTCAATGGGGAGCCAATGAGCTTGCTCAGGAAGGGATTAATTATCAAGCGATTTTGGGTCACTATTACCAAAATACAAACATTGCGAAATTGGCGACGAACTAGAGACCCACTAGAGCTTCTCCTCTCAAGGTTCTAGCAATGAGAATTTTGAGCAACTCATTGGTGGTTCTGTTTGAGTTTTGCCCTTTTCCCCTTTGAGCATCTGTTGCTTTGAATCATTTTTCTCGCTTTGATGGGAACTCCAATCAAGAAGCACGGTAGAGTTAAACCATAGAAATTTGGCAATGATCGGCAGATGTTCAAAATTCTCCACCTGGCAGATATCCACATGGGTAGTGGTTTTTCCCACGGACAGGTTAATCCGGAAACGGGGATTAACTCCCGCCTTGAAGATTTTGATAAAACCCTTAGTCTCTGCATTGATCGGGCGATCGTCGATCCAGTGGATCTCGTCATTTTTGCCGGAGATGCCTTCCCTGATGCCACCCCGCCCCCCTATGTCCAGGAAGCCTTTGCCGCCCAATTCCGTCGCCTAGCCGATGCAGAGATCCCTGCTGTTCTCCTCGTGGGCAACCATGACCAATATTCCCAGGGCAATGGTGGCGCAAGTCTTAGTATCTATCGCACCCTTGCCGTCCCCGGTTTTATCGTCGGTGAAAGCCTAAAAACCCACCGCCTACAACTGACCAAAGGTGAATTGCAGATCATTACCCTGCCCTGGATTAACCAATCCACGCTCCTCACCCGCCAACAAACCGAAGGCAAAACCCTCTCGGAAATCCACGAGATTTTACTCGAAAAATTAAAACCCGTCCTCGAAGCGGAAATTCGTCGCCTCGATCCAGACATTCCCGCCATTCTCGTGGGTCACCTCATGGCAGACCGTGCCAACCTCGGCGCAGAGCGATTTTTAGCCGTCGGGAAAGGCTTTAATATTCCCATCGACTTTTTAAACCGGGCAGAACTCGATTATGTTGCCCTGGGGCATGTCCACCGCCATCAGAATTTAAACAAAACCAATAACCCCCCGATTATCTATCCCGGCAGCATTGAGCGGGTGGATTTTAGCGAGGAAAAGGAAGATAAAGGCTATGTGATGGTGAATTTGGCGAAGGGGAAAGCTGATTGGGAGTTTGTACCTCTGCCTGTGCGTAAATTTCTTACCCTCAAGGTTGATGTGAGTGAAGCGGAAAATCCAGAGGCGACGATCCTTAACACCATCCAAAAGGCGGAAATTAAGGATGCAGTGGTCAGGCTGATTTATAAACTGCGACCGGAGCAAATGGAACTGGTGAATCAGAAGGCAATCCGGGCAGCTCTGGAGGAGGCTCACCAAACGGCAATGCAGGCGGAATTGGTCAGTCAACTGTCGCGCCCTCGTCTACCGGAATTGGGTGCAGGTCGCGCTTTGGATCCCCTCAATGCATTGGAGGCTTATCTGAATAACCGTGAGGATCTGCGGGATATTGCGCCGGAAATGCAGTTAAGGGCGGAGGAATTGTTTGCGGAGTTGGATATTGCGCCCTAGGGGTTTTGCTTCGCTGGTATTGGTTAGCTGGTGATCGACAGGGCTGCCACGAGGATCGAGGGGGTAAAGCAGGAGCCTTGCCAATGGCGATCGCCCCCTACTTCCACCACATTTTTCAGGGCATCATAGACATTGCCGGAAACCATGGTGTCCTTCAATCTGCCGATCACTTCACCATTGCGGACATGGTAACCCAGGTCGATATTGACGGAGAAATCCCCGGAGAGATCACCGCTCCCGCCTAACACTTGGTCGATGACGATGCCATTGTCGAGGCTTGTAATCAGTTCAGGGAGAGTCTTTGTGCCAGGGGCAACGATCATGTTAATCAGATCCGGGGTGGGATAACGCCCTAGGCTCGGACGAAAACCATTACCCGTTTCCTTGATTCTCAGTTCTCGACAAACGCGGCGATCGCCATAAAAATCATTCACAACCCCTTCCCGAATCAGCGACAAAGAGCGGGTTTGGGTTCCCTCATCGTCAAAATGGCAAATGAAAGGCTTGGCGGTGGGATCTTGATAGAGGGAAATTTTTGGGGACATCACCATTGTGCCTTCCGCCTGACTCCAGGGGGAGGAATCCTCTAGAATCAGTTTGCCATTCAGTGCCGATGCCACCACGGAAAACAACATGGACGCGGCATTGCTCGTAAATAGCACAGGTATCTGTCCAGACTTAACCTTGGTGCTATGTTTCGCCCAGTTTAATCGCTGGATGATAGAGGCGATCGCCTGGTCTAGCTGTAATTTATCCTGGGCATATTCCCCGTCGTAGATGGCTAAAAAATCATCCCCACGTACCCATTCAGTTTCGAGAAAATAGCTGAGGGAAATGTCTGCCGCCTCGCAATGTAAGCCCCTAGAGTTGCGTAACAGGGTGGTCGAGGTTTCGCATTCAAAGCCAGCATGGCAAATTAAATCTGGATAGGTGGATCGTAAGGTGGCGATCGCCCCCCTGCCCATCTCGATAAAGGTTTCCACTGCCATGGGTTTCCCGATCGAGGGATTAATATCCCGTCGGGGTTGGCAAAAATCCGGTAGTTCCGGGTCATTTAATTGGCTCAGGGCGATCGCCTTATCCACCAGCGCCTGGGGATCCACTGCCCCATAGGCAACCGCCAAGCCAGGACGACCATCCCACCAAACCCGTAGCGCTGTGCCGACAGATTCCGAACTTTCCAGTTGCTTCAGGCGATTCGACTCAAAGGTGACGGGACGGGAAAAGGCACTCGATTGATACACCTCCGCATCATCCACCCCAGAGCGACGAGAGGTTTCGAGCAGTTGCTCCGCAAGATCAGCCATAGGTTTTATGCTTCTTTACCCTTGATTTGGATTAGATGGATTGGTACTAGGTTCGCTTGTGCTAGATGCCGGTGATTCTGTCGGGGCAGGCGTTGGTTCTGCCTCTGCTTCATTGTCCTTCGTCAGATCACTGCTGGGTTGTAACGCTGGAATTACGCCTGGCTCCTCGGTTGTGGTTTGGGTGGGCATCTCTACGGGAATCTCTGTGGGCATTGTCTCAGGTGCTTCCTCCGTCGGGGTTGCGGGGGGAGTTGGCTGTTGTTCAAAAATGATGACTGGCTCTGAGGGTTCTTGGGGTTCTGCTTGTTGAACTTGGGGGGCAGGTGCGCCGGGGAGATCTTCTGCTCCTAGCGTTGGGGTGGTAACTCTCGCCCGTAATAGGCGATCGACTTCTTGGACTTTTGCCTCGTTAGCTTCCTCAACGAAGATTTCACGGGCTTGGACGAGGAAAATATTGGCTTTACCGTAATCCCCTAGGGCTTGGTAGCAAACGCCGCTATTGAGTAGGGCTTCACCGAGGCGGGGGTTGTGGAGCAGGGTTTCACCATAGGCGGCGATCGCCAGACTGTAGGCTTTTTTCTTTTGGTGGGCAACGCCGAGATTGTAGTGGGAGAGGTAATCTGTGGGGTCAAGGGCTAGGGCTGTCCGTAGATCGGCGATCGCCTGATCAAAATTCCCTGCGGCTAACTCGACAATGCCTAATTGACGCTGGGCACTGAGATTCTCTGGGTCAAGTT
>JBIKYI010000332.1:0-4164 GCA_044355355.1 Limnothrix sp.
CACCTTGGTGTTATTCATCACCAATAAATCCCCTGATTCGAGGTGATCGACGAGTTGATAGAAATGTTGATGTTGGTGGGTGGTGGGGGAATCGAGCAGCAATAGACGGGAGTGATCTCTCGGTGTCACCGGGGTTTGGGCGATACAGTCGGGAGGTAAAGTGTAGTCGTAGCTGGATAGGCTCTGGTCATCGATAGGCATAGCTTAGGAAGCGAAATAAAATCTCCGATTATAATGGACGAAATCTTGCAGGTGGTACAGTTTACTGTTGTACCGATAGCTCTTGAGTTGTAATGGTTGAACCTAGCTTACATTACCCTATCTTTGGTGCAGAAATTACTTGTCCCCATTGCCGCCAAACGATCTTTGCGCTGACTTTGACGGACAGTTATCTTTGCGATCGCCATGGTGCATTTGAAGCCAACCCAGACACTGAAGAACTGGTACATCTGCAATCCAATCGCCAGTGGAAACAGTGGGAGGGGGCATGGTATCGCCAACATTCCCACCCCGATGGCATTCGATTTGAGATCCATGAAGCCCTAGATCGTCTCTATACCAAGGGTTTCCGCGCCACAAAGATCACGATCGCCGATCGCTACCAAACCCTCATCAGTCGTGCCCTGGAATTAAAACCACTCCGTGCCAATGGTGGACAGGAGGATCTGCCGCAACCCTATGTGCCCCATCTGTATGGGATTCCCGTGGCATTTAGTGAACCGGGCGATCGCCAAGACAAATGGGATATCGTCAACTTTGAGCTAGACACCGAACCCGGCGTACCCCAACGTTACCCATATCATTACCTCGTGCGGGACTAGTGCCAGCATTAGCCCGCATTAATACTAATCATCTGAATTCGGCATTAAATCGCTCAAATCAAACTTTTTCAACTGATTGGCAAACTGCGGCAAAATCTCACGGCAAAAAGCCTCTGCTGCCTTAGATCGATAGCGATTCGGATTAACGATCACGCTCAAAATACGACGCACTTCCACCTCTTCAATGTGAGAGCGATGGATTGCACCCATACGTAATTCCTTCTCGATCGCCGTCACCGACACAAACGAAGCCCCTAGACCCGCCTGCACCGCATTTTTAATCGCCTCAATCGAATTTAGTTCCATCTCAATGCGCAACCGTTTCGTATCGATATCACAACGGGTGAGTACCTGATCAATCACCTTGCGGATGGTGGATTGGGAATCGAGGGCAATAAATTTCAGTTTATACAGATCATCACGATGGATCATTTCCACCTTTGCCAGGGGATGATTCACGGGCAAAATGAGCGCCAGTTCATCCTCGGCATAGGGCACAATTTTGAGGGTATCCTGCAATTCAGAAGGCACTTCACCACCAATAATGGCAAGATCAACCTGTCCATTGGCAACCCCCCAGGAGGTGCGACGGGTGGAATGCACTTGAAGTTGGACGGCGACATCGGGATATTTCTGGCGGAAGGAACCGATCATGCGGGGGATGAGATAGGTTCCAGTGGTCTGGGATGCGCCGACAATCAGCGTCCCGCCCTGTAAATTCTGTAAATCTTCGATCGCCCGACAGGTTTCCTGACAAAGGGTTAACACCTTTTCACCATAGTCGAGGAGAAGATAACCCGCCTCGGTCAGTTGTGCCCTTCTACCGCCACGGTCAAACAGGGGAACACTCAACTGTTTTTCGAGGTTTTGAACCTGCAAACTAACGGCTGGTTGGGAGACATAGAGACTATCTGCCGCACGCTTAAAACTGCCTTCGGTGGAAATGGCTTTGAGAATGCGGAGTTGATCCAAAGTAAATGGGATGTCAGACATACAGCCTCAGCAAAAGGGGACGAAAAAGAGGGATCAATGCTGGATTCATGATTGACAGTACCATAATAAGGGGATCGTATCTCTTTTCATGGATAATATAGCCTGTACTGATTTTAAGCAAAATATCTCAATTGGCTGAATTATGGCGGGTATGAGTTGGTTTTCGACGAGTCACTGGATCATGTTGGGGCTGTTGGTGGGATTTGCGATCGCCCATAGTGGTTTGGCGGCATTACGCCCGTGGGGTGAGCAAAAAATTGGGGCGCGACTTTACCGGGTCGGCTTTGCCCTTGTAAGTATTCCCTTTGCCACCTGTCTGATTATCTATTTCTTCAATCACCGTTATGACGGGTTGGTACTCTGGCAGGTACAGGGGGAAGCCTGGGTTAAACCCACGGTCTGGTGGCTATCGGCGCTCTCGTTTTTCTTCCTTTACCCTTCAACGTTTAATTTGCTGGAAATTGCGGCGGTTAAACAGCCCCAGGTACATCTCTATGAAAAGGGGATCACCCGTGTGACAAGACATCCCCAGATGATCGGTCAGTTAATTTGGTGTATTGCCCATACTTTATGGATTGGCAGTTCTTTTACGTTGCTCACCTCTGTGGGACTGATGGCGCATCATTTGTTTGCGGTCTGGCATGGCGATCGCCGCCTCGAATCCCGCTACGGTAAAACCTTTCTCGCCGTCAAAGAACGCACTTCGATCATTCCCTTCCTAGCCATTCTGCAAGGGCGACAGAGTTTTAATCTGGGGGAATTTCTCAAACCTGCCTATGTGGGGGTAACGGGCTTTATTGCCCTACTCTGGTGGGGACACCCTTGGTTGATGGTGATGACCGCCAAAGTGCCTTGGTAAGTTCAGAGATTCAGATATCAGTTACCAGACATCAGATATCAAAGTGGAGGTTTGGGGATCAGTCTAGAAAAAAACATGATCCCCGCCGCTGATACGGTTAAGATAAGGAACCAGTATCCATTTATGAATGTGAGCGAAAAGAACGGGAGATTATGGTTCTATCAATCACCGAAGCAGACTTTACGCAAACTGTTTTAGAGGCAGAGCAACCTATTTTGGTGAATTTCTGGGCACCATGGTGTGGTCTGTGTCATCTGCTCCATCCCTTTTTGGTAAAGATACAGCGGGATTGGGAAGGTCAATTTCTCCTCGTCGATGTGAATGCTGATGATAATCTCAAGCTGGCTAATACCTATCGCCTCAAGACTTTGCCGACTTTGATTTTGTTTAATAATGGTGAGATCGTTGACCGCATCGATAAATTTCAGGATCGCGATCGCCTGAGTGCCCAATTAGAACAACTCCTGCAAGGGGTGCTCATCCCTTGATATGACTTCACCTTTAATTGTCATTTGCGGGGCGACGGCAACGGGTAAATCTGGGTTGGCGCTTAAGCTCGCTGAGGCACTCGATACGGTCATTCTCAGCGCCGATTCGCGGCAAATTTACAGGGAATTTGACATTGGCACAGCTAAGCCAACCGCTACGGAACTGGCTCAAATCCCACATTATCTCATCGATATCTGCGCACCGACGGAAACTCTAACTCTGGCACAATATCAAGCCCAAGCCAATGTTTTAATTGCTGAATTACATGCCCAGAATAAGCCTGTGTTGTTGGTGGGAGGCACGGGTTTGTATATTAAGGCGATCGCCAAGGGTCTGAAAATTCCGATGGTTTCCCCCCAGCCTGACCTACGCCAACAATTGAGCGATCTGGGACAACACCATAGCTATCAACTGCTGCAACAGGTCGATCCCCAAGCCTGTGAAAAAATTCATCCCAACGATCAAGTGCGCACCCTCCGTGCTCTGGAAGTGTTTTATGTGACCGGGCGACCTATTAGTGAGCAACAGGGGGAAAATCCGCCCGCTTATCCTGTTTTGCAAATTGGTCTAGATTGCGATCCCGAACGACTGGATGACCGCATTAGTCGCCGTACCCAACAGATGGTAGAGATGGGTTTTGTCGAAGAAGTACAATATTTGGGTGCAAAATACGGCTGGGATTTACCGCTGCTCAGTACCCTGGGTTATGCCGAATTTCGGGACTATGTACAAGGTCAAGAGACCTTAGCAGGGGCGATCGCCGCAACCATCCTCCACACCCGCCAATTCGCCAAACGACAACGCACCTGGCTCCGTGCCGTCCACGAAATTCATTGGCTTAACAACGAAGATCCAGACCTATTGCAGCAAAGCCTAGACCTAATCCAAGCCAGCCTCTAGGTAACCACCTCAGCCAACTCAATCACCCTTTCCTCCAAATCCTTCACGAGGAAATTCAGCGGCTTTTCCTGACGAATTTTGTACTTAAGGCGGCGCGATTGA
>JBIKYI010000488.1:0-3128 GCA_044355355.1 Limnothrix sp.
TTGAATGCGCAATAACACAGTTTCCAGACATTCCTTGTCAAAACAAACATGACGCTGCTGGTTTTTTTTTCCCAAGCTCGCCCCGGACACCACATGGAGTTGAGTATCCTTTTTAAGCTGATACCACAGACCCTCAGAAGCCTTCATCGGACTGGTATTCATCGCCATTGGACTCGCCCCCATGTATAGCGGATCTAAGCCTCCTGCCCCCCCTAGGGTTTGCTCGTAGTTGTAGTAATAATGCAAGGGCACATCTGCCACGGGTAGTTGCAAAATACCTTCATAAAACTTTTGCGCGACTTCTAAATCTGACACCATGATGGTATGGACTTTGGGCGCACTGCTGAGGAACATCCACATTGCCACCCCGTAGGCACAGAGCAACGTCACCATGATGCCTTGGGTGGAAAAGAGGCTATCCAAAGCTGGGAAGAAAGCCCCAAGGTAAAGATCGGCGAGGACAGAAGAGGCGGTGAGCATAGATCAAACGTTACAGATCAAGCGTTGAAGAATAAATCGATTATGATGAAAGTCTAATTTCTAATTAGTTTGTTTAGGCGATTTCGTAGGCATTATTGCAGGATATGGTTCAGATTCCGAGTTTTCCCGAAGCGAATCATCCGCTGATTCAAACCCTTAACCATTATAGCGATTTGGATTTGCTCACCCTCTTCCAACGTTATCCGGAGCAGGGTAAGTATTTCACTGGAATTTTTTGCCGTTATTCTCCCATTATCTACTCTTTGGTGGGTAATTCTGCGCGATCGCCCGTGCAGGCAGATTATATTTTTGCCCTGACCTGGCGACATATTTTCCACGAACTGCGCGGTCTGAATCTCCGTGATGAACATGTTAACGCGGACTCCCTGCAAAACTGGCTGATCAATACCACGGCAATGTGTCTAAATGGGACGGCAATTCCTCCGGTGGAGTCGATTAACTACGATATCAAGCAGGCAACACCGCCGTTATGGTGCTATCTGGAGCAGGCTTTAGAACTCATTCCGCCCTTGGTACGGCTCATTTTGGTGATGGCGGACAATTACCATTGGAGTCCAACGCGCATTTCGGCTTATCTCCAGGCGGAGGGGGAAAGTTTGACTTCGGAGGATGTGGAATATTGGATGGAGCAGGGACGGCAGTTTGTGCTGAATGAGTTGCCCAAAGATATTTGTGAGCTATACTTCCCTGAAGCCCTTGGATCCCGTGAGGATCTGTTGGATGCAGTTTAGTGATTGATTTGATTGGTTATTGATGAATTATTTGCTAATCAATTAACGGATAATTATATAGATCTATTGATTCGGTCACTGACAAGTTCACAGGCAGTATTGGATAATAAACACCTAAAGTACAGCGTTTTAAGAGTGGTTTAAGTTTTATGATTCTTCCTGGCAGCACGGTACGGGTAATTAATGCCGATGATACCTTTTATCGGTTTCAGGGTTTGGTTCAGCGGGTCACGGATGGTCGCGCTGCGGTTCTGTTTGAGGGGGGGAATTGGGACAAAATTATCACTTTCAAGTTGTCGGAACTCGAAGAAGCGAAGTAATTAGCGAAGTATTTAAAGTCATTATTGGGTTTTTCCATGCGTTTGCCGTTGCCTCAATTTAGTCTTGGCGATCGCCACCCGGATCATATTGCGGAGGTGATCGAGACGACGACCACTGAGTTTACGGCGCAATGCTTGGAACCAGAGGATCTGAGTTTCCCAGTGATGCCGCCCTTTGGTAGTTGGGTGAAATCCTATGATGAAGAGTCGGGTAATGTGGTCTATGGCATCGTGACCTATGTGACCACATCCCCGATTGACTCGATACACCGGGCGCGGGCGTTGGGCATGAGCCTCGAAGAACTGCGAGAGCAACAACCGCAGATTTTCGCCATGTTAAAAACGGAATTCCGGGCGGCGATCGTCGGTTTTGAAATTCCCCCCCAACGACGCAGCCAAAAACAGGGTGATATTTTTCAGTATTTGCCACCCCGTCCGCCCCAAATTCACCAATCGGTTTACCATTGCGAACCGGAAGAAATTATTCATTTCACGGACAAATTAGAGTTTTTACGGATTTTATTGCAGGTGAGTTGGGTTCCACCGGAATCATTAATCGCGGCATCAGTGAGAGAAGTTTACCGCCTAAGAAAGGGCGATCGCCAATGGCTGATACAAGTCGGCAGAATGATCAGCACTTTGCTAAAAGATGACTATGATCGTCTGCGTTATATCCTCAGTCAAATTCATTGGTAAGAGTTAATCTATTCCGACAAGTAACGTAGTCATTTAAGTCATTTTCCAAGTCATTTGTTCCCCTGCCCGTAACGGTACAAGTCCAGAGTCCGGAAAGGGTAATTCATCAGGAATTTGCCAAGTTTTTTTCGTTAATGTAATTTTTTCAATATTACGCGGTAGTTGATAAAAATCTGCCCCATAAAAGCTCGCAAAGCCCTCTAATTTATCCAGAGCATCGACACTTTCAAAGGCTTCTGCATATAATTCCATCGCATGAAAAGCAGAATAACAACCCGCACAACCACAGGACGTTTCTTTGTTATCACGGGCATGGGGGGCGCTATCTGTGCCAAGGAAAAATTTAGGATTGCCCGATGTTGCGGCTTTGATTAAAGCTTGACGATGGGTTTCTCTTTTGAGGATGGGTAAGCAATAAAAATGGGGACGAATCCCACCTTGAAAAATACTATTACGGTTTAATAAAAGATGTTGTGGTGTGATGGTTGCAGCAACAGTTTCATCAGCAGCTAAAACAAATTTCACAGCATCTTCTGTGGTGATATGTTCCAGCACAATACGCAATTCAGGAAATTTATTTTTGAGGGGAATTAAATATTGTTCAATGAAGACTTTTTCACGGTCAAAAACATCAACTTCTTTGTGGGTTACTTCGCCATGGAGTAATAAAGGTAATCCCACTTCCTGCATTTTTGCAAAGACGCGATCGCCTTTGTTAATATCAGTTAAACCAAAGTCGGAATTGGTGGTTGCGCCAGCGGGATAATACTTGACGGCTTTAACAAATTGGGATTCTTTCGCCGCAATAATTTCTTCGGGGGTCGTATTATCGGTGAGGTAGAGCGTCATTAATGGCTCAAATTTTTCACCAGTAGGAATC
>JBIKYI010000472.1:0-3230 GCA_044355355.1 Limnothrix sp.
AGTCGTCGTCGGCATGGTCGATCCCAATCCATTAGTCTCAGGGAGTGGTCTGAAAACTTTGAGTGATGCAGGTGTTCGAATTCTTTCAGGTGTTGAGGAAGAAGCCTGCCGGGAATTAAACGCCGGATTTATTCACCGGATGTTACATCAGCAACCCCTCGGCATTTTGAAATATGCTATGACCCTTGATGGCAAAATTGCGACCACCACGGGACATAGTTCTTGGATTACACACCAGGATACCCGCAAACAGGTTTACGCCCTGCGTTCCCGGTGTGATGCAGTGATTGTCGGCGGGAATACGGTGCGCATGGATAATCCCTTCCTCACAACCCACGACACGACGGAACATAATCCATTGCGGGTGGTGGTCAGTCGTAGTTTGAATTTACCGAAGGACAGGCATCTTTGGGATGTCAGTATTGCCAAAACCCTTGTGTTAACGGATCTAGAGGCGGATGCGGATATGCAGGAATTTTTGGAAAGTATGGGGGTGGAAGTGGCACATCTAGATCCGATCGCCCCGAAAACGGTCATGCAACATTTATATGAACGGGATTGTCTGCAGGTGCTCTGGGAATGTGGAGGGACGCTCTCCGCCCAGGCGATCGCCGAAGGTACAGTCCAGAAAGTGATGGCATTTATTGCCCCGAAAATTATTGGTGGGATGGCAGCCCCTAGTCCCGTGGGTGATCTGGGATTGACCTTGATGGATCAGGCTCTGCAATTAGAAAATATCCAGTTTGAAAATTTAGGTCATGATTTTCTGCTCTCCGGTGATTTAAGACGGCAAGGCTAAGATCTCACTAGATGTGCTTTGTTGGCGAGTCAGTCCATCTAAGCCAAAATAATGAGGACCTGTGTTCAGATCAGCCTTTTGTCTTGATCTTCATAATCTTCATACCGGATTTTTATATTTTTGCGATGTGATGCAACTTTTTTCTAAGACATAACGTCGACGTCGGGGAGTTGGATACACCTGCGTATAAGTACTGCTTTTTAACCTGTTTTTATGGCAAGCTGTACCGAAAAGTAGATTCATATTTTCGCTCCTTATATTATGTTAGTAATTGAAACCACTGATTGTCTCAGAATTTTTGGAGTCGATTTCTTGGCGATCGCCCCATAGAACCCATGGAGAATTAAGCGTCAGATTGAGAACGGTTCAGGGGTTCATACAAATATCGATAGAATTTCGCGGCTCGATATTCTCATTTCTTTTGCATCCGGAGTCTACCCATGGTTAGTCCTATCGAATCAACTTTTCTGTTCCCTGTACGTTCCATCAAACTTTGGGCGGTAGAGGATTTAGAACTCGGTGATTTTGGCTTTGCTGTCCAGAGGCTCCAAGAGAGACTGATTCATTTGGGCTTTTACGATGGACCGATTGATGGCTATCTCAGTTTGGAAACGCAATCCGCCCTCCGTCATGCCCAGTCCTACTTTCGTCTACAGGTGACGGGTTGTTGTGATGCGATGACCTGGCAAACTCTCCAAACTCAAAAACTCGCCACTGCCTAGATAAGGACGAAGGTTGACGGTTACAGGACAGTTAGGCGACATATGAGATGACAGGTGAAATGCTGATAACTTCCAGGCAATAGATTATCCACACCGATAATTGCAACGATTTTCAACAAATTTCGCCAATAGATCATCAACCCGTAAATTTACACAGACAATAGTAAGTAAGAGCAGCGCGATCACTGCCCTCCAGCTAACTGTTATAGGCGATGTCGAACTTGGCAGCCTAGGAGAAATTATGCTTAGCTCTTACCTTTTTTCGAATGAAGCAATCTATATTTTTGCTAAATTGCTCGTACTTGCCGCTGTCTTGCTATTGTGGCTTACGGCGAAATCCTATCCCATCGTTTAATTGAAGCACTGAATTGAAATAACTAACCAAAACGACTAGCCAAAGTAACTGGGTTCGTTCCCCGGTTTCCATTTGATATTGCAGCCAATGCTCGGTTTTTGATCTTGGCTAACAGTTTGTTCTGCTAAAACGGCGGCGATCGCCCCCCGGAGGTCTTTGCCATCTACGGGTTTGTCGTTGCCAGGGCGGGAATCATCCAGTTGCCCACGATAGACGAGTTTAAACGCTTGATCGAACAGGAAAAAGTCCGGCGTACAAGCAGCTTGATAGCTTTTAGCGACGGCTTGTGACTCATCATAAACCACAGGAAAGTTGAAACCCAATTCTGCACGCATTTCCTTAAGCTTTGCGGGGGCATCATCGGGATACTTTGTCGCATCATTAGCGCTAATCGCCACAATACCGAGGTTTTGGGGTACAAAGTCCTGACCAATTTTTGCCAATTCGTCCTGCACATGGATCACGAAGGGACAATGGCGACACATAAAAATCACCAATAATCCAGCTTTCCCCGCGAAATTTTCTAGGGTGACGGTTTCCCCTGTGGTGACATCGGGTAGGGCAAAATCAGGGGCAGCGGAGCCAAGGGGCAACATTGTAGAGGCAGTTCTAACCATAGTTTTCGGGTCTTTCAGTAATGCTTTACAGAGGCTTGATTGATGACTTAATTGATTAAGTTAATTGATTAATTGTAGTAATTTCCTGCAAAAAACCCACGGAAGCATTTTTATTACTACCATAATGAATTAGTGTCTTTCGCTGAACCTGACGATGCAGCATCTATCCTTTTGTCTGAATCCTGATTGCTTCAATCCGGTTAATGAGGCTCAAAACCGATTTTGTGTTCTCTGCGGTAGTCCCACCAATATTAACGGCGAGACCTACCCTTTTTTTTCTGGCAAATATCAAATTCAGGCTTTCTTAAAACAAAATGCCGTGAGTCGAGAATATAAGGCGATCGCCCCAGGGTTGTCATCCCAGAGTTATTTAATCAAGAAAATTGCGCTCACATCCCATCATCCCGAAAAACTGAACCAATATCATCAAGCATTCAATCAAGAATCTCCACAGCTCCTACAGTTAAACCATCCAAACCTTGCCAAAATTCACGATTCTTTTAGCTATAAAAATCATCAAATACCATCACTATATTTAGTTCAGGACTGGATTGAAGGTAAAGATCTTAAACAAGTATGGCAATCATTAGGCAATTTTTCTACCAAACAAATTCGTAATATTCTCATACAAATCCTGCCAGCAACTCAATATCTCCATGACAACAATATTCTTCACCTTAATATTAAGCCCTCAACAATTAGGCTAGAAACAAAGACAGGAAAGCTAATTCTAACAG